>JAITOR010000027.1 GCA_031289855.1 Rickettsiales bacterium | reverse complement strand
CGTTTTTTGTTTATTGTAATTGGTGTTGTTTGCAATTGTTATTGTGATTATGACAAAGCCTTGTATTATAAATAATACAGGGTTTTGTTTATTAAGTGAGTTTTGTTTTTATTTTTTTTTATATACTTCCATGATTTACATTTATGATGTATAATATAAACAATATTAACAATATATAGGAGGATGATTTGAAAAAGACATGAAGTAAATTGTTGTATGTCGTTAATTTTTAGTATAAAAGTTGTTGGAAGGAAAATGAAGTGTAGGCATATTAAAAAATCTATTATTGTTTGTAAATAAAAATTGACTTATTTTTTTAAAATTGTATATTATAAAATATGAGTTTATTTGATGCATTTTTAAATAAAAAAATTGATGACGCTTTGTTAGAGGACATTGAAAGTATTCTAATTAGCAGTGATTTAGGTTTGCCGATTACCGAAAAAATTATAAATGATATCAAGAAGGTTAAAATTGAAAAAATAGCCACAATGGATGATATAAAACCAATTATTGCGAAACATATCAAGAAATACATTAAAAATGTAGGAAAAAAACTTACTTTAAATGACGATAAAAAACCTAATGTTTTTATGTTTATTGGTATAAATGCAAGTGGAAAAACGACGATTATAGGTAAATACGCTAATCAACTAAAAAAAGAGGGTAAAAAAGTTTTGATTGCTGCCTGTGATACTTTTAGGGCTGGTGCAGTGCAACAGATAGACGAATGGTGCAAAAAAGTTAAAGTTGATATAGTAAAACCAGAGAAAGATAAGCAGGACCCAGCGAGTGTTGTCTATAAATCTTTGGAGAAGGCAAAAAAAGAAAACTATGATGTGCTTTTGATTGATACTGCCGGACGAATGCAAAATAATGTCAATTTGATAAATGAATTAAAAAAAATTGAACGAGTCGTTAAACTTGATGAGATAATTTTGGTACTTGATGCCACAATAGGACAGAATGCTTTAAAACAAGTGGAAACTTTTGGTATGGCGGTAAATATAAGTGGATTGGTAATGAATAAGCTTGATGGCACAGCCAAAGGTGGAATTTTGGTGCCCATCAGCGAAAAATTTAACAAACCAGTGTATTTTTGCGGAATGGGTGAAGGAATTGAAGATTTAAAAGAATTCGATGCTGATATTTATATTGAAAAAATATTGAAATAAAAAAAATAGTGTATAGTGGAATATTTTATAAATTTAGAATTTAACATTTATTATCTTGAATTTTCATTTATATATCTTTGCTTGTCCTAAATTTTCAATTTAAATCCCATTTTTTGTCGCACAAATGTTATGTTAAAAAAAAAATTGACAAAAAAAAAGCACCCTATGATAAGATTTAATTCAATTTTAATGTGTACTAATTGTTGACTTTTTATAATATAAATATATTATCATTTCATGGATGGATGGTTGAATATAGACAAACCGCTTACCTTTTCAAGTGCAAAAGTTGTAGCAATAGTAAAAAAGACATTGGGAGCAAAGAAAGTTGGACATGGAGGAACACTTGATCCGTTGGCAACTGGTGTTTTACCAATTTGTATTGGACTTGCCACAAAGGAAACGTCAAAAATAATGGATTGGAACAAGGAATATTTGTTTAATATTAAATTTGGAGAAACAAAAACAACGGCCGATAATGAAGGAATTGTATTGGAAAAAGATGATTTTATACCAGCGGAAGAGGCAATTTTAAATGCGATACCAAAATTTATTGGTAAAATAAAACAAGTGCCGCCAATTTTTTCCGCAATAAAAGTAAATGGAAAGCGGGCATATCAATTGGCGGTTGATGGAAAACCAGTTGAATTAAAGGCGAGGGATATAGTGGTTCACAGTTTGGAATTTAAAGGTTGGAAAGGCAATGGTGAAGCACAATTTTTAGTAAAATGTGGAAAAGGTTTTTATGTTAGGAGTTTTGGAGTGGATTTTGCAAAAGAAATCGGTGCCTTAGGACATATTTCATGTTTACATAGGGTTGCCGTAGGAAAATTTGATGCAAACAACATGACAAAAATAAGCGAAGTCAAAAAAGGAATGGAGTTATTGAATATTTTTTAATTTGCAATTTTTGTCAAAAACAAACTTGTATCTTTAAATAAAATTTCAATATTATCCACCACTTTCTTTATTACATTGTCAATTGTTTCTTTTTTTTCACCCTCAAATTTTCCCAACACATAATTCACGGTATCATCTTTGAATTCTGGTTTATCAATGCCAATTCTAATCCTATGATACTCTTTGCCAATCATTGCATCTATATTTTTTATACCATTATGTCCCGCAGAACCACCACCAACCTTATATTTTACTTTTCCCAATGATAAATCCATATCATCATGAAACACATAAATATTTTGCAACGGAATTTTATAAAAATTTGCCGTTTCCAAAACTGCTTTTCCACTTTCATTTACAAAGGTTTGTGGTTCTATAATAACAATTTTTTCCATCCCAATTTTTCCCTGCCAAATTCGTGAATGAAATTTTTTGCTCTCTAATATAAAGTTATATTTTTTAACAATCCGCTCTATAAACATAAAACCTACATTATGTTTTGTGTTCTCATATTTTTTTCCAATATTACCAATTCCAACAAATAAAAGCATATTTCAAAAACTATTCTAAATTTTCACCTTCTGGTTTTTTTTCTGTGCCAAATTTTCGATTTCTGTCTTCCTCACTTCCATATCTTTTTCTATTTTCCATGCCATTGAATTTTCCGCCACCTCGTCTTCTATCACCACCAAAACTTCCTCTTGGTTTATCACCAAAACTTCGTCTTTCACCATCTCCACCAAATCGTGGTTTGTCTCCAAAACTTCCTCTTGATTTATCACCAAAACTTCTTCTTTCGCCAGATTCACCATTATCATTGAATCTTGGTTTATCACCGAAACTTCTTCTTCTATCTCCACCACCAAATCGCGGTCTATCACCAAAACTTCGTCTTTCACCTCCATTACCACCAAAACTTCTTCTTCTATCTCCACCACCAAATCGTGGTCTATCACCAAAACTTTGTTTTTCATCACCCTCTTTATTACCTTCGCTTCGTTCAAATCGTGGTTTGTCTCCAAAACTTCTTTTATCTCTGTTACCATCAAATCGTGGTTTGTCTCCAAAACTCCTTCGTTTATCTCCTCCACCATTGCTAAAACTTCGTCTATTGCCACCACTACTTCTTCTATCGCTATTTTCAAAATTTCTTTTTTTTCTTGCATCACCCCCAAACGTATCACTATTGCTATTGCTTGCTTCTGCACCTTTTATTTCATCTTTTTCACTCTCAAAGTTGGTCATTTTTTCCTTAACTTTCAATTATAAATACAAACATATCACACATAAAATAAAACACAAATTTATTTAAAATAATTGTTTTTTACATTTCACATAATACACTACACAATATGAGTATTGTAAAAGATTTAGAGAAAGATACCATTGAAAATACACTTCGTCCAACACATTTGGACGATTTTATAGGACAAAGTGCTCTAAAAGAAAATTTAAAGGTTTTTATTCAATCTGCAAAAATAAGAAATGAAACTCTTGATCATACACTTTTTTATGGACCACCCGGACTTGGCAAAACTACACTTTCACAAATTATATCAAAAGAAATGGGTGTGGGTTTTAAAAGCACATCGGGGCCTATTTTATCAAAGGCTGGTGATCTTGCTGCGATTTTAACGAATGTGCAACCAAATGATGTGCTTTTTATTGATGAAATACACAGATTGCATACTTCTGTAGAGGAGGTATTATATTCGGCAATGGAGGATTTTAAGCTTGACATTATAATAGGTGAAGGACCCGCTGCCAGAACGATTAAAATTGATTTACCTCGATTTACATTAATTGGTGCAACCACAAGACTTGGATTATTGTCAAATCCGTTGAGGGATAGATTTGGAATACCAATGAAGTTAAATTTTTACCCTGATGAAGATTTACAAAAAATCATAGTCAGGGATGCATTTATTTTAAATACAAAAATAAATGATAATGCAAGTTTAGAGGTGGCAAAGCGTGCAAGGGGAACCGCAAGAATAGCAATTCGTTTATTAAAAAGAATTAGAGATTTTGCCATTGTAGCAAAAAAAAATACCATAGATATGGAGGTTGTAAATTTAGCATTAGAACGATTAAATGTTGATATTTTTGGTCTTGATAGTAGTGATATCAAATATTTAAGATTTATTGTTGAAAATTACAACGGAGGACCCGTAGGAATTGAAACTTTATCCGCCGGTTTAAGTGAAGAAAGAGATAGCATCGAGGATACAATTGAGCCATTCTTGATACAAAAAGGTTTTATAAATAAGACACCAAGAGGCAGAATTGCTACCCCAAAAGCATTTAAACATTTAGGTATTGAAATCAAAAATACTAATGAGTCCTTGTTATAACATTTTTATCAGTATAAATACCATCAGTATCTAAAAAGCCATTTTCTTTTAATTCACTAAAAATATACTCATTTTCTATCTTGACCTTCAATTCCACATTTGCTGCAGCCCTACAAATATCAAATAAAACATTTTTTATTTCCTCAACTTTTGCTCGTTTTTTTAATAATCCAAATTCATAATATTTGTTCAATCTATCTTGGAACATTTTTCTCGTATTTCCTTCATTGTATTTTATTTCATGGAAAATTTTTTTGTCAAATATAATGTAATATTTATTATCTTTGTATTTGTCAAAATATATAATTCCATATTCCATCGGTGGTGGATTTATTAAATGCTTTATGATTCCATTGGATTCCAATTTTAATTCCGGCAATCGACATGCTGTAATATACATAATGTGAAGATTTTTGTAATGATATTCAAAAGATTCTTTATAGGTTCGTGGTCCATTTTTTGCACACCCAATAATAAAAAATATTATAAATAATCTTTTCATAAAATAAATGTTGTAATGATTTGAATATTAAAAGAAAAAATATAAAAAACAAAATTATAATATTTTGCCGATAAATAATATTGTTTTTTATTTTTAATGTTGTATTTTTTAAATAAAAATAATACATTTATGGCAACAAAAAAAATTTTATTGTTATCGGGCGATGGAATAGGCCCTGAACAAACAGAGCAGACAATTAAAGTTATTGATTGGTTTGCGAAAAATTCTAACACCAAATTTGAATTAGAAAAAGGTTTACTTGGTGGTGCAGCAATTGATGTCACAGGAACCCCACTTCCTGATGCTACTTTAAAATTAGCAAAAGAAGCAGATGCCGTGTTAAAAGCTCCTATTGGTGGCCCAAAATGGGAAAAAAATGAAAAGACAAAAACTCCTGAATCTGGACTTTTGGCAATTAGAAAAGGTATGGGTTTGTATGCAAATCTTCGTCCAGCTATAGTTTTTGAAGAATTAGTTGATGCATCAACTTTAAAACCAGAAATTGTAGGTGGATTAGATATAATGATTTTAAGAGAATTAACGGGAGGCTTGTATTTTGGCGAGCCAAAAGGTATTGATATACGACCAGACGGCACAAGATATGGTTACAATACATTGGCATATACGGACAAGGAAATTGAAAGAATTGTTAGATATGGATTTGAATTGGCAAAAGTTAGAAATAAGAAACTTTGCTCTGTTCACAAATCTAATGTGCTTGATAGTATGATTTTGTGGAGAGATGTTAGCAATGAAGTGGCAAAAGATTTTCCTGATGTTGAATTAACACACTATTATGTGGATAATTGTGCTATGCAACTCGTTAGAAATCCAAAACAATTTGATGTGTTGGTAACTGAAAATATGTTTGGTGATATTTTGAGTGATTTGGCTTCTATGTGTACGGGTAGTTTAGGAATGTTGCCTTCTGCTTCATTGGGTGAGCCTGATAAAGATGGAAAAAGACTCGCTATGTATGAGCCAGTGCATGGTTCAGCCCCTGATATTGCGGGACAAAATAAAGCAAATCCATTGTCAATGATTTTGAGTTTTGGGTTAATGTTAAAATATTCTTTTAATTTGGATGCTGATAGCAAAAAACTTACACAAGCGGTTAAAAACACATTAAAAAAATACAGAACTGGCGATATTTTTGTTGAAGGATATGAAAAGGTTGGAACAAAAGAAATGGGCGACGCTGTAATAAAAGAATTAGAAAAAATATAAAAAAAATCAACTACGATTTATAAAAAATCGTAGTTGAAAATTAATTAATGTTGTCTTTCGTTGACCACAGAGACACTTGATGCACGATGTTGCATGTATCGTTCTACATATGTTCTTGAAGAAGTTAATTGTCTGCTTGGTTCACTTGTTTCAATTGTTTTATTTTTTCCTTGAAACAATCTTCCAAACCAAGATGTTTTTTTTGGTGCAACTTGAGAATTTGAAGTTGCGTGAATTTCACTTGGCAACACTATTGGTTTTGCTTTTACCTTATAGATATTTTTTAAATTTGATGCAGTGATAACATCTAATTCACACAAATATCGTGCCATTCTTTTATCAATCGTTGGCATTGGAAATACATTTTTAGAATTAGCCAATATAATGCTTCCATCAGACCTTTTTTCAATTGAAAAACTCATATTTTTGCTAAAATATCCAACATTCTTTAACAATTTATCTATATTTTCTACAAAATTTCGTCTTTTTGAAAAAAACCCTTCTCTTTTTAGAAAAATATTTAGTTTTTCTGCAAAAATTACTCGTTTTCGTGTGGCTTCTTCTTTTGGCAATATACTTATTCTTTCTATTGCCGCTTGTGAACTCTGTCTTTCAAGTGCAACTCTTCCACAAATTTTGATATCATCAAATTCCCTGCTTCTAAGTGTTTCGTCATCAAAAAATTTTCCTGTTGCCACTTGTTGTAAAGCATATGCCACTTCTGGTCTAAGAGTTACATTTGGAACATCAAGGAAAATACCGCTTTCATTCAATATTCTAAAAGTACCAATTGATTTTATGTCACTTTCCACTAATTTTAATTTTTTGTTTCCAACAAAGAAATTACTACCTTTTAGGGAATTTACCACATCATCAACCGTGCTAATTTTCACATTTGCATTCAAAAGCATTTCTCTAAAAAATCTTTCTCTTTGCTCTGCTGTTATTACTACATCTACTGGTTGCATTCCCACTGGTATTATTAACTCCACTGGTGATACAAAGTCCAATTCATCCACTGATAATGGTTTCATAGTATTCATAACCATACTCCTTCTTTTATTAATAACATATAGTCGTAAACATCTATTAGTTAACTTAAAAATCCATCTTGTTACAATATATGGGGGGTTTTCATGTTGTATAAAATTGAATAATTATAAAACGTTTACAATTATATAAAAATTATAACATATAAATATTTAATATGCAAATTAATTTTATATCCAATCCACATCAAACACATTTATATCATTTGGTGTTGGTATTTTATATTCCCTTCCAGTTATTATATCCAATGTATAAATCCCTATCTTATTCTCATCTCTTTTTTGTTTTGTATAAATCAAATACCTACTATTTGGACTCCATTTTATGCCCTCAATCAAATAATCGTGTATAAGTAATCTTTCATTTTTACCATTTGGAGTAATTAAACCCACATAAAATTCTCCCATCATTTGTCTAATAAATGCAATTAATTTTCCATCTGGTGACCAAACTGGTTTATCATATTGTCCCCAATTTATGGTTATTTGCTCCATTCCTGTTCCATCTATATTTATCGTATATAATTTCCTTTTTTCTGTTTTATTTGATACAAACACAATTTTTTTACCATCAGGAGAATATGATGGGGTTGCATGTATTGCCTTTGTATCTTTTGTTATTCGTGTAATTTTATTGTGTTCTAAATTTATTCTATACAAATTGATATCCCCATCTTTACTTTTGGAACATACAATTTCATTAATGCTGCCCGTAGGTTCAAAATTAGGGCTAAAAGTCATTTCATCATCAATTTTTCCACGCTCTCGTATCATTTCCCTTCTATTCGTTATTAAATTCAATTTAAAAAGTTTTGGTACATCATTTACAAACTCTAAATATATAATTTCATTTTTATTATATTTTGAAAAAATTGGAGTCAAAACTAATCTCCTTCCGTCAGTTAAATATTTCAAATTAGAGCCGTTAAAATCCATTATTGTTATTCTTTTTTTATTATTTGCATCATCAGCAACAAAAAGTAATTTTGTGTCAAAAAAATTAACCTTTTCCCCCGTTATTTTTTTAAAAATTTCATCACTAATTAAATTTGCCACCTTTTCCACATTATTTTTTTTTATATCATATTTTAACTCAAATAGTTCTCTTGAATCTATTATATCCCACAATTTTACATATAAAATATCATTAATCATATAACTCGTAAAAATACTATCAGTTTTTTCATTACCATAAGCTAATTTTATTATTTCATTTAATTCATTGTTAAGAAACTTTTTTATATTTTTTTCGATTGGTAAAATAACATTTATTTCACTGTTTAGCACTCTAAAAAGTCCCGTAATTTGTAAATTTTGTTTTATATTTTCCAAAATTTTTGTGGCAATTTCATTACTATTTTTTTCAAATGTAATACTTGTTTTTTCAACATTTACATCACTCGCATCAATACTAAATTGCACAGGTTGAAACAATTCCTCGTACAAAACGCTTGCATGAATATTTGTAAAAGCAAAAATAAAAAATAAAATACATCTCTTCATATCAATTTAACATATTGCTATCAAAAGTAAAGGACATTTTTTTCCATATACTATATTTATTCAATGGCAAATTTTTTAATGGATTACAAAAAATTAATGCAGTTTTTGCATTTTCGAATGCAATTTGATAATCCTCCGTTTCTTTTTCATCAATTATCGTTATATTTTTTAAATCAATTATACCATTTTCAGATATATTAACAACCAAATCCACCGCATTCAAACTATTTTTTTTACTCTTTGTGATGGCCATTTTATAACAACTTTTTATTTGTTGTTGCACATTTTGTCTTTCTCTTAATGTGAGGGTAATTCTATTATTTTCATTTGCCAATAATTCCTTCAATTTTGCTAAATCTTGTTTTGTAAAAATTTCATTTTCATTTATATTTTTATATTTTTCTTCTATTTCATTGTTATTTTTTTTGCTTTCCATTTGAAGAGGTTTTCTTGCCATCGCCAATGCTTCCTGTATGTTTTTAAAATTTTTTTCATCATTTTCTATGTATTGTGGAACAATTTTTTGTTGCCTTATTCTTTTTCTTATTTCTTCTTTTTTTTCATGATCTTTTGTAAAAATTTCTTTTTCAGATTCTGTTAATTTGTATTCTACAACATAAATTGGTGTATAATAATAGGAAAAAACATTTTCGACATTACTAAAAACATTTTCTGTTTCAATAGTATTGCCACCATTTGCTTCATATTTGCTTAGCGCTTTATTGACTTTTTGTTGATTTTTAATTTTTCTATACAAATCAAGTTTTTGTTCAATTGTCATATTTGTAACATCCACATTAATAATGTTGCTTGGCTTTATTTCATTTATAATTTCGTTATCGATTATACCTAAAAGTTTTGGTGTTATTTCCTCCTGTGATACCAAAGATACTTTCGACCTTGTTTTTATTATATCGATTATAGATAAAAACAAAAAACCAAAAAGTATAATATGTATCACAAAAGAATAAATCAAATTCCTAAACATATTATGTATATAATAAAAAAATATTATTTTTCAAATATATTGAAGTTAAACTTGGTAAATAATAATTTTTATATCTCTCCAAAATTTTATAAAACACATTAAAGTTATTTATTGCTTTTTATTTTTCATAACATATACATTCAAAATGTTAAACATAGAGTCTAATTTTTACGACGATTATTACAATTGGATTTTATGGTTACCTGTTTTTTTTATAATTGGAATACTTTTATATTATCAATTTATCTTTTTCCATTATATTTTTTATTTTGCACTCTCAATTTTTACATTTTTATCTTTTTTTGCAAAAAAAGTTATAAAAATATTTTTCATTGCTATTTCCATTATTATATTGGGATACATACGATCGAACCATTATTTAACATCAATTGTTACACCAATCATCAATCAATATGCACAAAATGTTATAATAAAAGGTAAAATTCATGATATAAATTTTTATCAACGAAATAATAGGACCATGGAACGAATAATTGTAAAAACTGATAATATGCCATCAAAATATATAAGAATAAATTTAAAGGAGCAAGATATCGTGCAATATGGTGA
>JAITOR010000057.1 GCA_031289855.1 Rickettsiales bacterium | reverse complement strand
CCTCCCTTAAGTGCAGCATTATTTGCCAATCGTAAGTCATTAATAAAATTTCTTTTATTTTCTATTAAAGTAGAATCTACAGTAGGTTTTGACGTTATTGATGGTGCTGGTGGTGTAGGTGTTGGTGCTGCTAATGTTGGTTCTTTTACTGGTTCTGTTGCCGGTTTAGATGGTTCTGCTTTTGCTGTTGCTCCTTTTGATAGTGTTGATGGTGCTGATGGTGCTGCTGATGTTAGTGTTGGTGTTGGTGTTTTTGATTCTGCAGTAGATTTAGATACTACTGATGTTGTTGCTCTTGTTGCTTCTGTTGCTTCTGTTGTTGCTCTTGTTGTTAGTTCTGCTCCTGGTTCAGGTGCTGATACATCTGATTTTGCTACTACTATCGATTTAGATGGTGCTGCTGGTGATGTTGATGGAGCAGGAGTTAGACTAATTTTTGGTGGTGCTGATTTTTGTACTGGCGTTACTCTTGGCACCGGGATTAGTTTTGGTGGTGCTGGTGGTGTTCTTGCTTCTGTTGGTTTTGATGCTGATGCTGATGCTGGTTTAGATGGTGCTGCTACTGGTGGTTTTGCTGTTGATGGCGCTACACCTACCGGTGAAACATACCGCGGTAGATTTGCAACTAGATTTCTCTCCTTTTGCTGATAATATCCAGCCAAAGCATTCGTTATATCTTCTTCTAAAAAAATCCCTGCTTTAATAAAAGGTTGAAGACGCTTCAGAACTGTTGCTTTTTCCTCTGTTTTATAAAACTTTACAAGTTCAAAATCTTGATAGCTGTTACTCCCTCCCTTAACAAATATTGAAATCTCGTTCCCATAAGAATTCGAAAAAATACCAATATATGCTTTAGCAAATTTTAAGTAACCACTTTCTTCTAACACACTAGCATTCTCAATTAATTCAGGAGGAAGAGAATTAACAAAAGATTCTCTAGCTTTTAATGTTTTTTCTTCCTCTATTTTTTTAGAATCTGCTGCTTTTTTTTCCGCTGTTTTTTCTGCTGCTATTTTTCTTCTTGATTTTACTCCTCTTTCAATTTCTTCTACCGTTTTCCCTTCCATTATTAGTTCTGCTGCTTCTTCTATCGTTTCTCCTTGTTTTATTGCTTGTGCCGCGGCTTCTATCACTTTACGCGAAGGAGGCGTAGTTCCTGTTTTGCTCCTAATGGCTTCTGCTTCAGCAATTTCAGTATGTCTTCTAAGTCTTATGGCATCTTTTGTTTTTTTTACATCTCCTTTACATGTAACAAGCAACGCAGCCGCTCTTGTGGCATGAACGGCACAAGTGCTTCCCTCCTGCTCATAATGTCCAGTATTATCTGCGTGCTGAGAATCAAGATCTATCGTGTTACCAATTCTACTAAGTTTAGCCATTGCGTTTTCATAATCTTTTTTGCCCCTAATCTCTGATGCAGCGTCTTTAGCCTTTTTCTTCGCGTCTTCTCTCAGCTTTGTGGCATTTGCTTCAATCCTTTTTATCTCTTTAGGATTAGCAGTTTTTTCCGCTTTTTCGTTAGCATCAATCTCTTCTATCTTTTTAGCAAGAGAATTAGCTATTTCCAAAAATATTTTACCGATTACTTTTAAATCTTTTATCATTGTAGCATCAAATTTTTCTATTTTTATTCCATGTGTAAAAACATGACTACCACTAGCAAAAGTTTGCATCATGATAAGTGGTTTAGTTGTGTCAATATTTTCGTTTGTCACTTCAGCGGCCAGTAATTCCATGAAATCTTCACGCGTCGTTTTGTTAGGCTGAACTCCCCCACTAACGTTGCTTAAGGTCCTCAACACGGAAATCTCCTTGGTTTCATGTATTGTGTGACTTACAACTCTTGATGTGGTGACACCTCCTTTTTCTTCACGACCAATAATGGTATCTAATCTATTATTACATTTTCTATCTGTGTATCCTAAATTCTTTAAAAGCTTATAAAAGTTATTATTATATCGTTCTCTTCCATGCTTATAACCTTCAAACGAGTTTCTATTTTCTTCTTCGTATCCATTATCGGCACCACGACCTCTATCGTTTAGATCGTCTCTTATTTCGCCCCCCCTAACTAAAGCATGTGTTTGATCATCTGTCAAAATTCTATCATACTTTATGAATTCGGGATCACTTAATATTGTGTCAACCCCTGCATCTTTAGTTGCTGCGACTCTTATAGATTCTTCTGCAAGAAGTCTCTTTTTTTTTAATTCATCTTCTGTTTCTATCATGTAATATTAACCAATTTTATTTATATAACCACATTATAACTTAAAAAAGTAAACTTGTCAACAATTTTATTTGATGACTTTTGTCGTTTCCTTCAATTGTCCGCATGCAGCCATAATATCTTGTCCCATGCTTCTTCTAATTGGTGCAGGGTAATTAGCATCTGTTAAAATTTTTGCAAATTTAATTGCATTTTTACTTGTTTTGAATTCACAACCATTCCATTCGTTAAATGGAATTAAATTGAATTTTGCTGGCAAATTATGTTTTTTTACTAATTTAATCAACTCATGAGCATGTTTTTCAGCATCATTTACTCCTTCAATCAATATATATTCAAATGTAATTCGCCTATCACTATTTTTTTTAGCATATTCGCCACATACTTTTAATGTTTCGTCAATATTGTATTTTTCTGCAATTGGCATAATTTGTTTTCTTACAATGTCATTTGACGCATGCAAAGACAAAGCTAAATTTACTTTTAAATCCAATTTTTTAATTTCTGGCACTATACCACATGTGGAGAGTGTAATTCGTCTATTGGAAAATGCTATCCCATCTGGGTCATTTATAATATGAATTGCATTTTCTACATTCTCCCTATTTAATAAAGGCTCCCCCATTCCCATTAAAACTATGTTTGAAATCATTCTACCTTCACCAATTGCTTTATTTAAATTATCCCATTCCCCCAATTGGTCCCTTGTAATTAATAGTTGAGATACAATTTCACCGGCGGTTAAATTTCGTGTAAAACCTTGCTTTCCGGTGTTACAAAATTTGCATCCCATAGAACATCCAATTTGTGATGAAATACACAATGTTCCTCTATCATCAGCGGGAATATACACCATTTCAATGGTATCCTTTTGTTGAAGTTCGTGTGTAATTTTATCATCACAAATATCTTTCATATTTACACTTTTATCGCATTCTTCAAACTCCAATAACCATTTTTGTGTTCCATCCTTTGATACCAAATGTTTCAGTATTTTTGGCCTTTCCAATGTATAGTTTTTTTTCAAAAAACTTCTCATATCTTTTGATAAATTGTTCATTTTATTAAAATCAGTAATTCCGTAATAATAAATCCAATTCCATAGTTGTTTTACCCTGTATTTTTCAAACGTTTTTAGTTCGTTTGACATTTCATCTTTTGTGAGTCCGATTAAAGTTTTCATTTTAAATCTTTATGCTTTTAGGTTGAAATTTTTCTAACCATAATGACAATAATAATTTTGTAAGCATTACACCAGAAAACAATGACGATAAAATTCCTAATGCAAGTACCAATGCAAATCCTTTTACTGCACCTGTGCCAAATGAATAAAGAATAAATGCAATCAATAAAGTTGTAATATTGGAATCGAAAATTGTAGTCCAAGCAAAATCAAAACCGCTTTCCACCGATGTATACACCTTTTTACTTCTTGTATATTCTTCTTTTATTCTCTCAAAAATCAAAACATTTGTGTCCACAGCCATACCCACAGCCAACACAAGTCCTGCTATACCAGGCAAAGTTAATGTTGCATTAAAAATTGACAACATGGCCAATGTGAAAGTTAAATTAACAATTAAAGTTATGTCAGTTAAAATTCCAAAAAATTTATACAACCCAATCATAAACACAAGCACAAAACAAAATCCAATTGCACAAGCATTCAAGCCTCTTTTGATACTATCTTCACCCAATGATGGTCCCACAACTCTTTCTTCAATCACATCAAGTGGAGTAGGTAATGCGCCAGATCTCAACATCATTGCAAGTTCATTTACGCTTTCAGTTGAAAAATCTCCAGTAATAACTCCCTTTCCACCAAAAATTGCCGTATTTATTCTAGGAGCGGTAATCACTTCATTATCAAGAACAATTCCCAATTGTCTACCTATACTTCTCTTTGTAATGTCTGCAAATTTTTTTGAACCAATGCTATTAAAAGTAAAAGCCACAGACGGTTTTCCTTCATTAAAGGTCGCATTAGCATCCTCTAACAATTCACCATTTAAAATTACCTGTTTTTCAACATTATACTCATATCCGTTTTTATCCTTCATTTTTAGTATGTTGCTTGGCAAATTATTTTCATCAAAAGTTCCAGCATTTATCAAATGAAATGTCATTTTCGCGGTTTTACCCAATACTCTTTTTAATTCATCGGGGCTTTCCATTCCTGGCACCTGCACCAAAATTCTATCGCTACCCTGTGCTTGTATAATAGGTTCTTTCATGCCTGTTTCATTAACCCTTCTGTTGACAATTTCTATTGATTGTTGCAGTATCTTATACTTAATGGCCTTTGTGGATTCATTGCTGTATGAGATTGCTATACTTCCGTCTTCTTTATCAATGGAAAGATTTGTATCGATTGCTTTGACAATTTTTTTAATTTCATCAAACTCGTTTACATCATTTATCACAACAAATGCTTCTTTATTTTCATTCAATTTCAATTTTGGCACTATTCTAATCTTATTTTTCCTAAACTCGTTTTTCAAATCAGTTATGACATCTCCAAGTCTTTCCTTCAAATAAGTATCGTAATCTATTTTTAATAAAATTTGCGATCCTCCCTTTAAATCAAGACCAAGATGCACCTTATTAGATGAGAAAATTCCAAGTTCAAAAAAATTACCAAGACTTACTAAAATTGTAAGAACACAAACTGATAATATGAAAAATAATCTTTTTTTTGTATATTGCATAGTATAAATTTTATAATGATTAATAATAAAAAGCAAATTATTATTCAAATTTTATTGCATCAGCAGTTGAAACCACCACATCAATCAAATCATCTCTATTTTTTAATGCCATATCCAACGCAATTGAAGTGTGAGGGCATTGCCCTTCATATTTTTTATAAACATCTTTCGCATCACATTGATAAACATTAAAAGTTTCTCTAAATTTTTTCAATAAATCATCATTAACATTGTATTCTCCTTTTTCTTTTAAGTTGGTGTAATATTTTAAAACATCTTCTTTATTGTTGCTAAATTCCCAAATAATTCTCTCAAAATTAGATGGATTTGATATGTCGATGGCATTAGCAAATGTAGTAATCGTCTTATTCGGTTTATAATTTCCAGTATCATAAAATCGTTTCAAAGTATCATTTTCATTGACACAAATAGACAATTTAATGTTAGCACCAGTCATTTCCTTAGCTAAATAACCGGCAAGTATGTTACCAAAATTTCCTGTGGGAACAAAGAAATTTAAAGATTTTTGCTCCAATTGTAAATAGGTCCACACATAATAAATAATTTGAGATACAATTCTACCCATATTCAATGAATTTACACCCATTAAATTTCCAGTTTTATCATTGGCAAAAGCATCCTTTACTAACTTTTGGCAATCATCAAAACTACCTTCCATCGGTATAACTTCAATATTTGCTTGTTTGATGGAAGTCATTTGTTCTCTTTGCATTTTTGATACATTTTTATTAGGAAAATACACTTTCACATTAACATTTTTTGAATCTTTAAAGCCATAAATTGCAGCGGGACCTGTATCACCAGAAGTTGCGGATATTATTTGTTTTTTAAGCCCCTTTTTATCCAACACATAATCCACCATTTGTCCTAAAAATTGCATCGCATAGTCTTTGAAAGATAGGGTTGGACCTTGATAAAGTTTTAATAAGTACAAATTATTTTCATATTTTTCAAGTGGAGCAATACTATTTTTAAAATTTTTGCATGCTCTTTCGCAAAATCCTTTCACTTTATCCTTTGGAATATCTACGGCATAGAGGCTGATAATTTCGGTAGCTAATTCTTGGTATGATAAAACCTTCCATTCATTTAAAATTTTTTCATCTACATGTGGTATCTTTTCAGGCCAGTAGAGACCGCCTTTTTCAGCAGTTCCAATGATTATTATCTCACTGAAATCTTTTTTTTCAGTTTGACTTCTTGTGCTTATATATTTCATAATTTAATTATATAACAAATTTTTATTATATGCAAGTACAAAAAATAAATATTTATTTGACAAATGATAACTTTTTGTTATCATGAAAGAATAATTAACATTATGAAATATATGAAAAATTCCGTAAAGAGTATTCTTATTGTTGTTGTTTTGTTGCTGATTGCTTCTATTTTTGTATATTCTCTTCCAAAAAACCCCCCAAATAGATTGATTGCAAAAATTGAAAATTATAGAATTTACGAAAGCGATGTGCAAGATACTTTAAAAAGATTTTACAGCGATGAAAAGGGAGAGGCAAAAATTGAAGATTTGCCTTATAATTTTATAAATTCCCTTGTGGTAGAGGCCGTAATTAATAAGAAAATAGATAAACAAACGAGAAAAATGCATTTAGAACAACGAGGTGATATAAGAAAAAATGTTAGTAATTATAAAAAAGAACTCATTAAAGAAACTTATTTGAATGAATTTGTGTTGTCAAAGATATCAAATGATAGGATAAAAACTGAATATGATAAGTATGTGGAACTATTAACAGGTCAGAAAGAGAGAAAAATTAAACACATATTAGTAAGTAGTGAAGAGGAAATAAATAGAATTAAAAATTCATTGAAAAGAGGGGATTCTTTTGAAAAACTTGCCAAAACGAAGTCAATTGATAAGGGAAGTGCGGAAAATGAAGGTGATATTGGATATATTACAAAAGGAGAATTGGTGCCAGAATTTGCTGAGATGGCTTTTCTTATTAAAAAGGATGAAATTTCAAAACCTGTAAAAACACAATTTGGTTGGCATATTATTAAAGTAGAAGACATAAGACCGGCAACCATATTACCTTTTGAAGAAGTAAAAGATGGAATTAGAATGAATTTACAAAATGAAGAAATCAAGGATTATATAAGGTCGATTTCTCCTAATGAAACAAAAATAAAATTATTTGTTAATTCAAATGTGGAGAAATAGTTATGAATGAAATGAAATTTATGATTTTTAAAGGCTTTGATTGCAAATTGAGGTGTTTAGTCCATAAAAATCAAAATCAAAAAGCTCCATTTGCTCTTGTATTGCATCCGGAATTAAAGAGTGCCAAGGTTTCACCCATGGCGGAAAAAACTGTAAATTCCCTTATAGACAATGGGTTTTCCGTAGTATTTTTTGATTTTACGAGGGAAACAAATGTTATAAGTGATACTATTTTAAAAAAACAAGAGGAGATGAATGAAGTAATTTCCGTATTGGGATTGATACTTAAAATATTTAATGTAAAAAATTCATTGTGGATGTTTTCTTTTGGTGATACAACTAATGTAACATTGCAAATTTCAATGAGAAGGCCAGAAATTACTAATTATATATTGTATTTTCCTCCATCAAAACAAAAAGAAATCAACTTTGTAATACCATGCTCTGCCAGTGGGCTTGTAATTTATGAAAAATCAAGAGAAACATACACAAAAAATATAATCAACAAATTGAAAGATAAAAATGATGCAAAAATTAGTTCGATATCCTTTGATTTTGAAAATATTAACAAGGTGGAAAATATTGACAGAGTAATTTTTTCAGTGGAAGAATATTTTGCGGAAAAAGTACAAAGTTATCAAGTTAAAAAACGAGTTATAAAAAGAAGCATTAGAAAGCGAAGAAGGAAGAAGGAAGAAATAGGTGAAGTAAAAATTTTTAAAGCCGAAACAATAAAACCATTAGATTTGGATGGGATATAAGTATGAAGGAAAAAAGTGTTTTGCAGTTGAGATTACAAAAACAAATACAGCATTTGTTACAGGATATGTTTTTGAAAAGTGATTTTTCCTATAAAGAGAAAAAATTTTTTATTACGATGGCCAATGTTGATATTTCACCAGATTTGCGGAATTTAAAACTTTTAATTGAAGTTTCGGATTTGGATTTAAAAATAAAAAATGAAGTTGTAAAGCGATTGAACAAAGAAAGTGTATTTGCTGTAAAAAAAATGTTAGCAGAAAAAATGAATTTAAGATATGTGCCAGATGTATTTTTTTTGTTGGATAAAGGTAATGAAAAAATAATCAAAATAAGTGAAATAATTGAAAAAGAAAAGAGTAAAATAAAATGAAATTAGTGTATTTTGAAAATGGAATAATTCCTAAAAAATCAAGTCAAGTTGAAGTGTTTGATAATGAGTTGGCAAAAATTGTGAAGGCAATGTTTGATGTGGTATATAAATATAAAGGAATTGGGCTTGCATCTATACAAATTGGTGTTCCAAAAAGAATAATTGTTGTGAAAATCGATGGAAAAAAGTTGATTGCAATAAATCCTGAAATTGTTGAAAAATCTAATGAAGTCAGTGAATATGAGGAAGGAAATTTGTCGATATTGGGTAAAAGAGTTAAAATCACAAGGCCAAGTGAGATTAAAATTAAATATCAAGATTTGAGGGGAAAATGGCAGGAGTTAAAATCTGATGGACTTTTAGCAACCTGTATACAACATGAAATGGAACAGATGGATGGAATTAGTATTTTGCAAAGATAAGTAAGTGTCCCATGGAAAGGTGAAAAAGTTTTTAGGAAAAATAATCAAAGAAAATTATTGATTATAGTAAAACATATTGTTATAATAAATAATAAATTGACTAATAAAATTTTTCTTTTATCCTGAATGAAGTTATAATTTTTTTTTAAAATAAAATGGCAAAAGAATATCCTATTGAAAAGTATAGAAATATTGGTATTATAGCACATATTGATGCTGGTAAAACTACGACTACTGAAAGAATTTTGTTCTACACAGGTAAAACTCATAAAATTGGTGAAGTGCATGATGGTGCAACCACAATGGACTGGATGGTTCAAGAAAGGGAAAGGGGTATTACAATTACTTCTGCTGCCACAACTTGTTTTTGGAATGATCATAGATTTAATATAATCGATACTCCAGGACACGTTGATTTTACAATTGAGGTTGAAAGGTCTTTAAAAGTGCTCGATGGTGCAGTGGTGGTGTTTGATGGTGTGGCAGGGGTCGAACCACAAAGTGAAACCAATTGGAGATTAGCAAATAGATATAAAGTACCACGAATGTGTTTTTGCAATAAAATGGATAGAACGGGTGCGAATTTTTATAGATGTGTTGACATGATTGAAAATCGTTTAAAGGCACAACCTATCGTTTTACAATTACCAGTTGGTGCCGGTGAGGTGTTTAATGGTGTAATTGACTTGTTGAAAATGAAGTGGTTGGTATGGGATGGAGAAATGGGAAGTAATTATGAAGAAAAAGATATTCCATCTGATATGGTTGATAAAGCTAAAGATTATCATGCTAAAATGGTTGAAACTGCTGTAGAGCAAGACGATGCTTTGATGGAAAAATATTTAGGTGGAGAAGAAATTGCCATTGATGATTTAAAAAAAAGTATTAGAAAGGGCACAATTTCCTTTTCTATTGTGCCAATTTTATGTGGTTCAGCATTTAAAAATCAAGGTGTGCAACCTATGCTTGATGCAGTGGTTGATTATTTACCAAGTCCCATTGACAGGAAAGGTGTTTTAGGCACATTAAATGGCAAAGAAGAGGTGTTAGTTGCTCATGATAATCCTAAATTTACTGCACTTGCATTTAAGGTAGCGACTGACCCTTTTGTAGGAAATATAACATTTGCAAGAATTTATAGTGGTAAATTGGAGGCCGGTTCAAGTCTTGTGAATACAGTTAAGGATAAAACTGAAAGAATTGGTAGAATTTTATTAATGCATGCCAATAACAGAGAAGATATAAAAGAAGCAGGAGTGGGTGATATTGTTGCTTTTGCTGGTTTAAAATATACTACCACAGGTGAAACATTGGCGGAATCAGGATATAATATGGTGCTTGAAAAAATGGATTTTCCAGCTCCAGTAATTGAAATGTCAGTGGAACCTAAGACAAAGGATGACCAAGAAAAAATGGGTATGGCATTGAATAGATTGGTGGCAGAAGATCCTTCATTGCAGGTGGAAACTAATCCAGAAAATGGTCAAACTATTCTTAAAGGAATGGGTGAATTACATCTCGAAATCATTGTTGATAGAATGAAAAGAGAATTTAAAGTTGAGGCTAATGTAGGAAAACCACAAGTTGCTTACAGAGAAACAATTACAAAGGCAGTTGATATCGAGTATTTACATAAAAAACAATCAGGTGGTGCAGGTCAATTTGCGAAAGTTAATATTAAATTTGCTCCAAAACCAAAAACAGAAGAAGATGCAACTGATTTCAAATTTATCAATAGTGTGGTTGGTGGTAGAATTCCAAAAGAATTTATACCAGGTGTAGAAAAAGGGCTTATTGCGGCGAAAAATAGTGGTATTTTGGCTGGTTATCCAGTTGTTGATGTGCAAGCTGATTTGTATGATGGAGCATTCCATGATGTGGATTCAAGTGTTCTTGCGTTTGAAATCGCAGCAAAATACGCTTTTAGAGAAATGATGGAAAAAGGTGGGGCTTGTATATTGGAACCAGTGATGAGTGTTGAAGTTATAACGCCAGAAGATTATATGGGTGATGTAATTGGTGATATAAATTCAAGAAGAGGTCAAATTGCCAATTTGGATGATAGAGATGGTGTAAAAGTTGTGTCATCATTTGTGCCATTATCTAACATGTTTGGATACATTAATTCTTTGAGATCTTTATCACAGGGCAGAGCTTCATTTACAATGACATTTGCTAAATATGAAAGAGTGCCAGCAGTGGTTGAAGAAGAAATAAAAACAAAATACAAAAAATAAAATCATTTTAGAACCCCTTTCATTGAAGGGGTTTTTATTTTTTTAATAATTTCTTCCAGCATAACTACTATGACAAAAAGCTATACTCAAAGCATCAGCCTCATCAGCACTTGTGATATTTGTTGTGGGAAATATGTATTTTACCATAGCGAGCATCTGCCCCTTATCGGCCTTTCCAGCGCCAGTAATAGTCTTTTTAATTACATTTGGTTTATATTCAAAAAATGGAATACTATTCGTTGCACTTGCTAATATGGCAACACCTCTTGCCTGTCCCAATTTTAATGATGTGATTGGATTGTCATTTACAAAAGTTTCTTCAATGGCAAAATTTTCAGGTTTGTAAGTTTTTATTAAGTTATCCACATTAACATAGATATTTAATAATCTTTCATTTAATGGCTTTGTAACTGGTGTATTTATAACTCCACTTGCAATATATTTAATGTCGTTTCCTTCATTCTTTATAATACCCCAACCAGTATGTATCAAGCCAGGATCAATTCCAATTATTATCATTGTTTCAATATTAAGTCAGTAATATTTTTGGCTGCAATAATTTCAGGAGAATCTTTGTTTGGTTTTAATGTTACTTTTCCCATCAATACACCAGTTTTAAAGGCATCTTCAAAAATTCTGTCCGCTAAATTTTCCATTTTTTTTCTTCTATCATTATCATTACCATATTCATTAAAGAAAAAAGAGTCTTCGTTTCGTTCTTTCTTGTTATAGGCCACGGATTTTCTTACCTCAGTGAATGTTTTTTTTGCTGTATATACATCATTAAATAACGTCAAATTGTTTCCTGTCATTAATTTGCCATTAGAGACCTCATTTGTGATGAGTATCATATAATCAATTTTCCAACCTATATTAACATTCCAAAACGAATTCATTGGCGTTACAACTCTTACATCATTATCATTATTCTCGCTGGCTGCGGATAAAAAAATACTTCTTTCAATTGTTTTTTTTAAATCACTATAATAGTTATTTTCATTACCCAGTGCTTTTATCTTCAAAAATGTTCCAGTTTCCGTTCCAAATGCCCTTAATTCAGTATCCTTATAACCCAGATATCCGATATCATTAAATATAATTTTTATCCTTTTCACTTCATTTTTTAATAGAGCGGTTAATTTTTCCTCTAAATAAAATTTTCCACTATAAGTGTCTCCCACCCATAAAAGATTAAATGTTTTTCCATTTTTTAATAAAATATTCAACAATAGACCCTTTACTGCCAATTTGTCGTTTTGTAAATTTTTAATACTGAAAATTATCATTAACATTTTTTTTACATAGCTAAAATAGTCGAAATCTTCATTATTATTAAAATATCCAATTATTATATTATTTTTTTTATCTTGGTAAAAATTGGTTATTGCCTTTTCCTCTCCATCTTCACCCCCCAAAACAAGTATTGCGTCAGGAATCTTGTTTTCATATTCTGTTTTATCAGCAATTTCAAAAATATTTGCCAGTGATATACCATTTGCAATAAAATTTATATGAAAAAACACAAAAATTATTACATTATTTATTTTTAAAGGAAGAGCAAGCCATTTGTTGTTGTCAAATTTCAAATTTGCTATTGGATTTTTATCAGTTTCATTAAAATGATG
>JAITOR010000051.1 GCA_031289855.1 Rickettsiales bacterium | reverse complement strand
AAATATACCGCCCGATGCTGATAAAAAATTAAAAGAAATCGCACGAAGTTATATGGATGATATAAAAAACCTATTTGCAGGACAAATAAAAAGTAATGCAATTATTGTGATTACGGCAGATTATGACATGAATGATGCATTTAAAAAACTTAATAACGATAAAATTGCCGTATTATGTTGCTATGAAGATGATATCAACAATATAAAGAATGTAATTAAAAATAATTTAGCAAGTTTCAATTATGGGCCTGATGTCTTTAATTATTTGTGTGATTGTCTTGGAGACAATAGGGATATTTTGTTGAATGAATTGGAGAAATTGAAAATGTATAAAGGTGGTGAAAAAGCCATCACACTTAATGATGTAAAAAAATGTATTCAGGATGAAACTGGTGCCAATATAAACGATCTTGTAAATGCTGTGGCTAATTTGGATATGGAAAATACTTATTTGGAAATAAACAAATTACTTTCCGATGGTTATGCCACAATAATGCAATTGAGAATATTAATTACCTATTTTCTAAAATTACAACTCTATCGTTACAAAATGAACAATGGTTTCACGTTGGATGAATTGGAAAAAGGAAATAGAATGTTTTGGAAGACTGGTAATACAATGAGAATGCATTTAGAGAAGTTATCGTTGGATAATATAAATCATGCATTGCAGTCACTATTACAAGAGGAAAGAATATTAAAAAGCAGTTCATACTTCAATTAGAAATATATCTTTTACGTTTCCACTATTAAAAGTATCCAAACTAACCTCCAACGTATCATTATCAAATCTCACGGACACATCAAATTCGAAATCAGCCACAATGATAGCATTTTCATTGGGTGGAATATCAAAAATTACAACTCCGTTTTCAACATTAAAATTATTATATTCAATATTGTTTATGTAAATTTTTAATTCTTTTGGACGAGTAATAATTCTTACTTTTTCATCATAATGTTTTATCAGTTGAAAGTTAGTTTTTACTCCATCTCCAATGCCTATTTCTTGCATATTTGCCTTATGGTCAGTCCAGTCTTTAAAATCAAAAACCCCAAATCTACCTTGCATTTTTCTAAAAAACAACATCAATTCATTGAGTTCATTTTTTGTTTTTATGCCATTTTTAACATTAAATTTCAACCTCGGTTTATGCCAATTAATGTTTCTAAATTCATTGCCATTTTTACTATTTACAATGTTTGTGCTATATTCTATCAAACTAGAAGAATTAAAAGCTATGTTTTCAGGAAAGTTCATGATACAATTATAAACTATATTTTTATTTGGCGGAAGTATAAAATAAAAATAATTATATAAAAAAAATTGCTTTTTATTTTATTTATTATAAATATATTAATGATGTTTATTTAGCGGGTGTGGCGGAATTGGTAGACGCGATGGACTTAGGATCCATTGTAGAAATATGTGGGGGTTCAAGTCCTCTCACCCGTACCAAATTAAGGAATATTATGGCTTTGGTTAAAAAGTTAAAAAATGATGACTTGGAGAAGTCTTTTAAAATAGTAGTTGAAAACAAGGATTTTATCGTTGAATATAACAAAGAAATCGCCAAACTTCAAACAAAAGTTAAAGTTGATGGTTTTAGAAAAGGAAAAGTTCCTCTCGATGTGATAAAAAAGAAGTATTCCGCAAATATTTTGGCTGAAACATGTGAAAAGATAATAAATGAAGAGATTAAAAAGTTAATCGATGATAATAAATTCAAATTGGCAAGTAGGGCAAAAATCGACATTAAAGATTATGCAGAAGATCAAGATTTAGAATTTGAAGCAACATTGGAACTATTGCCTGATATTCCGGAAATTAAATACAATAAAATTAAGATTAAAAAGCAAAATATTAAGGTTGAGAAAAAGGATATTGAAGAAGAAAAAAAACATATTTTAAGAAATAAAGCAGACTGGGAAGTTGTGACCGAAGTTGCAAAAAATGGCGATAAAGTTAAATTGGATTTTTTAGGAAAAATTGATGATGTGGAATTTGAAGGTGGAAAGGCCGAAGGATATGAATTAATATTAGGTAGCAATAGCTTTATAGACACATTTGAAAAACAACTGGAAGGTAAAAAATCTGGCGATAAAGTGGAAGTAAAAGTTAAATTTCCTGAAAATTATGGTAAAAAAGAATTGGCCAATAAACCTGCCGTATTTGAGTGTAAAATACATGAAGTTAGTAGACCGCAATTTCCTGACTTAACGAAGGAATTTTTAAAAACTAATTTTAATCTTGAAAGCATTGAAAAATTAGAGGAAGAAATTGAAAAAGAATTGAAAAAAGCGTATGAAAACAATACAAAAAATAAAGTTAAAAAAGAAATTTTTGATTGGATTGCTGAAAATATTAAACTTGATTTACCAAAGTCATTGGTGGAAACTGAATTGAAAAGGCAAGTTAACGATAAAACAACAGATAAAGAGAAAATAGATATAACAAAAAATGTTGAAAAAGAATTGAAATTGAGTTTGGTGTTTAGCGATATAGCTGAAAAAAATGATATCAAAGTTGATAGAAATGAAATCGTGCAAGAGGTATATAAAATCGCGAGAAAATATCCAGGACAAGAGCAAATGTTTGCTGATTTTTATTTGAAAAATCAACAATTATTAAATCAAATTTCAGCACAAATTATAGAGGAAAAGGTTGTGGATTATATGATTAAAAATGCAACTGTGGAAGAAGTGGAAGTTAATATTGATGAATTTTTAAAAAATAAGTAGTGTGTTTCGCTCTCCCATTTTGGAGAAAGCAAACAAAACAAAACTTTCAGTGTTGTGTGGTTGTGTGTTCGTAGGATGTGTGGTGCTATTTGCTTAACAAATCATTGCCTTAAAAAAACATTTTCAAAAAATTATTAAATTTTATTAAAAATTTCAAAAAATCGTTTATTGCAAACGAACGATTATTTATTAATAAATAACTTTACCAATTCTAAGCAAAAAATAAATTTAAACATTGAGAAAAAAAATAAAAATTGTAAATATTTTTTCTTTCTCTCTTTCAATTTTCAATTTAAACCTTATATTTTGCTCCTTGTGGCATATTCTAAAAAAAAAGTTGACAAAAAAAAAAGCGCATTATCATTAATATTTATAATGGGTTAATAGAAAGGATTTATTTATGAAAGAAAAGAAATTATTAATAGGAGCAGCAGTTTTGTTGTCATCTGTTGGTGGAGCAAATGCAACAGCAATTGCATTTAGACCATACGTATCTGAAAAAATATCATATACTTCAATTAATGTAGAAAATATTAAAATGCGAAGTGTTGGTGTAGTATGTGATGATGGATGTGGAGGAAAAGATTTTAACGAGCAAGTTTTAGGAAATAGATTGGCATTAGGTGTTTCCACATCAATTGAAAAAATCAAAGGCGATATTAGATTTGAACTTGAATATGGATACAATGCAAAAGCTAAAAAAGTAGTACAACATGTAAATCCAAATTATGTTGCTCAAGGTTGGACCAATGATATAGAAGTTCAAATCACATCTTATTTATTTAATTTGTATTATGATTACAAAACTGGAACAAGTTTTAGTCCTTATTTAGGAGTAGGTTTGGGTGTTTCCAATATTGACGTAAGAACAAAAGCATCAGGAAATACTAATCCACTTGATTTTGACCAGACTGAAGAAAATAACGTGTTCACTTATAATGTTGGAGCTGGTGTAAATTATGCCATAAATGACAATGTTTTAATTGATGTTAGTTATAGATATACAAAACTCAACACCCTTAAAGTTTTTGCAGAAGAATACGACTTTTCTAGTGTTCAAGAACAGAAAGCAGACTTAAGTTCACATGAAATTTCAGTTGGTGCAAAATATCAATTTTAATTATTTGTTACTAAACAAATCAATCAAAAACAGATGGTAAATAATAACCATCTGTTTTTTCATTTCTTGACTTTCCTGAAAATACACTTAGTATTACCAATAGTTATGGGTGCATTGTTATTTTGCTGAGAGGTGTGTATTACCACATTAACCATTTGAACCTGTTTGCTTAAAAGCGGCGAAGGGAAACTATTTATTAAATTTATGAAAGAAAAAGTGAAAAATCTTTTGGTTGAGATTAAAAATAAAAAACCATTGGTCCATCAAATCACTAACTATGTGACTGTAAATGATTGCGCCAACATTACATTAGCCATTGGCGGTAGCCCAATTATGGCCGATGATATCGAAGAAGTTGCTGAAATTACATCAATTTCCAATGCATTGGTTATAAATATTGGGACATTAAATGTGAGAACTATAAATTCTATGCTATTGGCAGGACAAATTGCAAATGGCAAGAAAATTCCAGTTGTATTGGATCCAGTAGGCGCTGGTGCAAGTAATTTACGAAATGAAACCACAATAAAACTATTAAAAGAAGTTAAATTTGCAGTCATCAGGGGTAATGCAAGTGAAATTGGCTTTATATTAGGTGTTTCCAATGCCACAAAGGGTGTTGATGTCAGTGAAAAAGATAAAAATTTGGATAAAATAGAAGTGGCAAAGCAAGTGGCCACAAAATACAATTGTGTCGTTGTTATCACAGGTGCAATTGATGTAATTACTGACGGAAATCAAGTAATACAATGTGAAAATGGTAACGAATCTATGGGAAATATTACAGGAACAGGTTGCATGTTAACGGCATTAATTGGAGTCTGTTGTGGAGCAACTTCAAACCATCTGTGTGGAGCAGTTGCAGGGGTTTTATATATGGGAATTGCAGGCGAAAATGCAGATAAAACAAATGGTACCGGAAGTTATAGAGTGAATATTATTGATACGATTAGTAAATTGACCGAAAATGACATTGAAAAATACGGGAGAATTAAATGAAAAAATGTTTAACAATTGCAGGCTCCGATTGCTCTGGCGGAGCAGGAATACAGGCAGATTTAAAAACTTTTTCCGCAATAGGTGTCTATGGAATGTCAGTAATTACATCTGTAGTGGCGGAAAATACAAGTAGAGTTATTAGTATTCAAAATGTGGATGTCGATATAATAAACGATCAAATTGATGCTGTTTTTGAGGATATTGAGGTGGATGGTTTAAAAATTGGTATGTTATCCAGCATTAAAATCATGGAAATTGTGGCAAAAAAATTACTACAATATAAGCCACAAAATATTGTAATAGATCCCGTGATGTATGCAAAAGGTGGAAGTGCTTTAATGGGTGAAGATTGCATTAATACTTTAATTAAAAAAATCATACCATTTGCCACTCTTTTAACACCGAACATTCCAGAGGCAGAAAAAATTTCCGGCAAAAAGATTGATGATATTAAAACTATGGAAGAAGTAGCAAAAATCATACATGAAATGGGATGTAAAAATGTTTTAATGAAAGGAGGACACTTGAAGGATGATGCCACTGACATTTTATATGACGGAAATGAATTTTATTATTACAAACAAGAAAAAATCAATACAAAAAACACTCATGGAACTGGTTGCACATTATCATCAGCCATTGCAAGCTATTTAGCATTGGAATTTCCAATCAATGTTGCGGTCACAAAATCAAAGGAATACATTACCGGAGCCATAAAAAACTCATTGCCAATAGGAAAAGGATATGGCCCAACTAATCATTTTTGGAGGTGGTATGTATAGTGTTTATTTAGTGACCGATAGTGCCTTAAAATCCACAAATACGCTGGAAGAAGCGGTGGAGCAGGCCATAAAAGGTGGTTGCACCATTGTTCAATTGAGAGAAAAGGAAATAGGCTCGTTAGATTTTTATAATTTAGGTATAAAAATAAAAGCAATTACTGACAAATATCATATTTCATTATTGATAAATGATAGATTGGACATAGCGCAAGCCATAAATGCTGATGGAATTCACATAGGACAAAGTGATATACCTTGTGTAATTGCAAGAAATATATTGGGTAAAAATAAAATTATTGGAGTTTCTGCAAGTAATTTACAAGAAGCAATACAGGGTGAAAAAGACGGGGCTGATTATTTAGGAGTTGGAGCGATGTATGCTCAAACCACAAAAAAGGATGCAAGAACCACATCATTTGAAGAGTTGAAAAAAATTAAAAAAGATGTGAAAATTCCAATCGTGGTGATAGGTGGCATAAATCAAAAAACCATATCAGACTTTAAAGGATATGGAATTGATGGGTTTGCAATGGTTTCTGCAATTATTGGGGCAAAAAACATAGAGGAAAATACAAGAAAATTAAAGAATGAAATAGATATGCTTTGATAAAAAAAATAGGGTGTTATGTTAAATCTCACCCTATTCAAACAAATCTCCTTTTGTTTTTGCTTTATCATATTCTACCTCTAACTTCTTTTCTCTCTCCTCCAATGTAAAAATATCAATAAAATTTTTAATTCTTCCATCATTATAAAAATTTTCAATCTCCTTTTTACCTAATCCATCAATGTCAAAAGCACCTTTACTTACAAAATGCTTCAAACTTTCCACAACTTGTGCTTTACATTTTATACCACCACCACACCTAACCACCACATCGTCATACACTAACTCACCACCACAAACGGGACATTTTACAGGAAATTCAAATTTTTTCCCACCTCCACTTTTATAAACACTAACAACTTGTGGAATAACTTCTGCTGCCCGTTGTACTACCACCAAATCCCCCACTCTAATATCCTTTTTTTCTATCTCATCCTTATTATGTAATGTGGCATTTGACACAATTACACCACCAATTCCCACAGGTTTAAGCCTTGCCACAGGAGTTAATGCGCCAGTTCGTCCAACTTGTATATCTATTTTTTCAATCTCCGTAATTGCCTGTTCTGCTGGAAATTTATAGGCAATGGCCCATCGAGGATGATGGGTTATATTTCCAAGTCTCGCCTGTAATTCAATTTTATCAATCTTGCATACAATTCCATCAATATCGTAATTCAAGGTGTGCCTAATCTCAGTATAATGTTGTACAAAATCCCACACATCATTCATATTTTTACATAATTTAACTGGTTCAGCCGTAGTAAAACCTGTTTTTTTGAAATATTCTATCAAATTTTCTTGTGTATCCATCTTAAAATCACTACTAACCTCACCTAACGTATAGGCAAAATATCTCAAATTTCGTTTAGCGGTAACAGAAGTATCCAATTGCCTTAAACTACCAGCAGATGCATTTCGCGGATTCGCAAATCCTTCTAACTTTGTGAAATCACTTTTAGAAATATAAACCTCTCCTCTAATTTCCAATATTCGCGGAGCATTTTCAATCTTCAATGGCAATGTTTTTATAGTTTTTAAATTTTCAGTTACATCCTCACCAACACTACCATCGCCCCTCGTAGCACCTTTAACAAATATACCATTCTCATATCTTGCCGAAAATGAAAGACCATCAATTTTTGGCTCACAAAAAATCTGCAAATCCATATTTTCATTCAATTCATACATTCCAAGAAAATTTTTACACCTTTTAACAAATTCTTCCAAATCTTCTTTTTTGTATCCGTTATTTAATGAAAGCATTGGCAATTTATGTTCCACTTTGCCAAATTCGTCCAAAATTTTATAACCAATAGTTTGCAAAAATTCATCATCTTCTCCAACTAAATTCTTATATTGTTGCTTTAATTTATCATATTCCGCATCACTAACCAATGGAGCATCATTCCTATAATATGCTTCATTATGTTTTTTTAATTCCCGCCTTAAAACTTCTATTTCATTCACATTAACCATAGTAAACACATTATACATTTTTGTCAATTAAAATAAATATATTGTTTTTTAAAAAAGTTGTTATATTTTATAAGTATGAAAAAGATTTTTTTATTTTTAATATTATTCATAAATGTAACTTTTGCCATCGAATTAAATTCTAAATATGCTGTTTTAATGGATTTTGATACTGGTGAAATATTATATGAAAAAAGTGCATTAGAAAAAACAAACCCATCTTCAATGACAAAAATTATGACTACATATTTAATTTTTGAAAAATTGAATGATGGAATAATCACATTAAAAGATGAATTTAAAGTTACTGAAAATGCTTGGAAACAGGAAGGTTCAAGAACTTTTTTAAATTTGAATTCAAAAGTTTCGGTTGACAATTTATTAAAAGGATTAATCGTTCAAAGCGGAAATGATGCAGCAATTGTATTGGCAGAAGGCGTTGATGGTTATACAACAAGTTTTGTTAATAATATGAACGCAAAGGCAAAAAAAATGAAGTTGCAAACAAGTAGTTTTACAAATCCAATTGGTTTTTCCGAAATTAATCATTATATGTCAGTGCTTGATTTGGCCATATTAGCAAAAAATTTAATTCAAGATTATCCAACTTTGTATAAAAGATATTTTTCCATAAAAAAATTTAAATGGAATCAAATTTTGCAATACAATAGAAATAAACTATTGGAAAAATATAATGGTGTTGATGGCTTAAAAACCGGTCATACAGAAGCCGGTGGATATGGAATCGTTGTATCAGCAAAACAAGATAATAGACGATTAATCGTGGCTGTAAATGGAGCAAGTAGCGAATTGGATAGAGAAACTGATGCCACTTTGCTTTTAAATTTTGGTTGGAAAGCAAAAAAACAAGTATTTTACAGAGAAGGAGAACTTGTAAAAACTTTCCCAGTTAAATATGGAAATTTGAAAAATGTTGATATAGTTAGTGAAAGCGAAGTACATATTTGGACATTAAACAATGAGGAAGTGTTGCCGCCAAACATTATTTTTTATAAAAACATAGAGGCACCGCTAAAAAAGGGGGAAAGAATTGGAGAAATAATATTAGGAAACAAAAATTATAATTTGATTACAAAAGATGAAATTAAAAGGGTAAATCTAATTATAAGATTGTGGAGAAACCTTTTTGATAAAAATTAGGAAAAAAACTCTTTTATACTATCCTTCACTTTCTTTAAATCATTTACTGTATTTATTTTTTTTCTAAATTCTGCACCACCTTGCATCCCATTACTATACCAAGATAAATGCTTTCGCATAAATGGAATACCAATCCTTTCCCCATAATGCTCTAAAATTTTATCAAAATGTTTTTGCACCATTTTATACTTTTTATCTGGATATTTCCATACTTCTCCCTGTAACTCCATCTCTATTTGTTTAAATAAGAAGGGCTTGCCATACACACCTCTACCTATCATAACCCCATCCGCACCACTTTCTTGCATAGCCTGTATAACATCTTTTGTAGTCTTTATGTCTCCATTTACAATAACTGGAATTTTCACTACTTCTTTGACCTTGCTAACAAATTTCCAATCAGCATTTCCACTATACATTTGACCCCTTGTTCGCCCATGCACCGTAACCATTTGCACCCCTTCATTTTCCGCAATTTTCGCTATCATTGGTGCATTAAGATTATCAAAATCCCAACCCATTCGCATTTTTACACTAACGGGCACATTTCCAGCCGTTTTAATTACTGCTTTTATAATATTTTCCGCCAATTTTTCATCCTTCATTATAGCACTTCCTGCAAAACCTTTTACAACTTTTTTCACCGGACATCCAAAATTTATATCAATTAAATCAGCCCCCAAATCAAGATTTTTTTTTACAGCCTCACTCATATAAAAAGTATCATTGCCAGAAATTTGCACGGCATTTATTTTAAATGTGTTTTTTACCTTTTTATCATAATCCTTTCTATATATAGAACGAGATGGTATCATTTCAGTAAACATGAGCCCACAACCACCAAAATCGTTTATCATTTCGCGAAACGGTGAATCAGTTATTCCACAAAGCGGACATAAAAAAAGATTGTTTTTTGTTGTGATATTGCCAATTTTAATTTGTTTTAACATAAATGAATTATATAAAGAAATTTTTATACTTCAAGTTTAATTGCGCATAAGATAATGACATAATCCATATTTTGGCTTTAAACTCTGAAAAAACTTTTAACACTTTATTATATCTCACAAGGTTACCCCCCCCCCATACAGAAAACCTTATCTTGTCATGGCTTGCTGCTGTGAGGATATTACTTGTTGCTTTTGTTCTTTTTGTTTTTCAACGAATGAATTTCTTTCCACCTGTTGTTCTTTTTTCATCTCAGTTTTTGCCTCTTCTCTCGCATCCA
>JAITOR010000045.1 GCA_031289855.1 Rickettsiales bacterium | reverse complement strand
TTACGATTTCGTAAAAAAGATAAAAGAAATGGGATTTTTAGTAAAATTTGACTCAAATGGAACAAATATTGAATTACTAAAAAATCTTGTTGAAAATAAAGTTATTGATTTTGTAGCGTTAGATTATAAGGCCACAAAGGAAAAGTTTTTTAATATAACTAAAAATAATGATTTTGATAAATTTCATGAGAGTTTGAAATTTTTAATTGAAGGTGATATTGACATGGAAATACGAACTACCATACATACAAAATTACTTGACGAAAATGACATAAATTGCATTATTGATGATTTATTTGAATTAAAATACAAAAAAGTTTATGCAATACAAAATTTTAAAAATACCAAATGTTTGGAAAATATTGGAGAACAAGAAAAAAAACTTGATAAAACAAAAATATATGATGGAAAAGTTAAAATTGAATGGAGAAATTTTAATTTTAATATTTAAAAAGTGGTAAGGCAATTGTCAGTTCAACAACTAAATAAATTTGTAAAATAATATTTTGCTATTACACTCATTCATAATGTAATTTTTTTTCTAAAAATGTTATCAAAAATTAAATATGAAAATAACGAGTTATATTTTGACAATGTTAAAGTTTCTAATATTGCAAAAGAATATGGAACTCCTTTATATATCTATTCGAAAGATAGGTTGATTGAAAATTATAGAGAATATGATGATAATTTTAAAAAGGCATTTGACGATTATCAAATTCATTATGCAATTAAAGCAAATGATAATCTTTCGATATTAAAATTACTTGCTGAACTTGGCTCTGGTGCCGATACTGTATCAGGAAATGAAGTTAAAAAATCAATCATAGCTGGATTTCCTGCCAATAAAATTGTATTTTCTGGTGTTAGTAAAAGTGAAAGAGAATTGGAATATGCAATAAAACAGGGTGTGGGTCAAATAAATATTGAATCTTACGAAGAGTTTTTAACTATCAAAAGGGTCGTTGAAAATATAAAAATTGTAGCAAATATTTCAGTTAGAGTAAATCCAAATATAGATGCCCATACACATGAAAAAATAACAACCGGGAAAAAAGAAAATAAATTTGGTGTTCCCGTTGAAATTGCAGAAAAAATAAGTGCCGAAAGCAAAAATGAAAAATTTTTAAATTTCAAAGGTATTTCAGTGCATGTTGGCTCTCAAATTTTAGAGCCATCGGTTTTTGAATTGGTGGGTGAATTTTTGAGAGAAATATATGCAAAACATAGCGAATGGACCACACTTGATTTGGGAGGAGGCCTTGGAATTGAATATCGAGAGGAACATAAAACACCTTCAAAGGCAGATTATACCAATATTGTAAAAAAACATCTTGGTGATTTAAAAGTTAAAATCATGATTGAACCGGGAAGAAGCATTGTGGGCGATGCTGGTATTTTATTGTCAAAAATTGAATATACAAAACAAGGGGAAATTAAAAATTTTATTATGGTGGATGCTGGTTTTAATATTTTGATAAGGCCAGCCATGTATGATTCTTATCATCATCCTTTGTTAGTGAAAAATACAAGCACGGAAAAGAAAAAATATGATATTGTGGGACCAATTTGTGAAAGTGGTGATATTATGGTTAAAGATATTGAATTTCCAGTTCCACAAGGTGAAAACTATATAGTTTTTTTAAGCGCTGGTGCTTACGGAAGAAGTATGTCAAGTAACTATAATTTACATGATTTACCAAGAGAAATATGGATTGATAAAGGCAAAATTAAAGAAATACGAAAAGCCATAAGTTTTGAAGATTTAATAGTGTTTGAAAAAATAAATTAAACCTCATTAACATCAACCCCCACTCTTCTTAAAAATATTAATGCTTTTTTTATATTGTCATCTGTGCCTATAATTTCCGCAATCGTTTCACCAATATACTCACCATTTACTGAATTTATTGTGGCGCTCAAAATATTCACATCCAAATCAAAATCTTTAATAATTCGCGAAATCATAGGTTTATCAGTGGTTTGCCCATCAAAACTTAACCTATATTTTACACTATTTGTCGGCAATTTTTCAATAATCTCTTCACTCGCAGTTGCTCGTAATGTAGATAAAAATTCCCTTGCAATTTTTGTTTGTGGATGCTTAAAAACATTTCTAACCTTACCACTTTCAACAATTTTACCTTCATCAATCACTGATACATAATCACAAGCATCCCGTACAACTTCCATCTGATGAGTTATCATTATTACTGATAATTGCATTTTTGATTGAATATTTTTTATTAATTTAATGATAGAAGTTGTGGTTTGTGGGTCTAATGCACTTGTGGCCTCATCGCAAAACAAAATATTTGGTTTATTTGCCAATGCTCTTGCAATCGCAACTCTTTGCTTTTGCCCACCAGACAATTTACTGATTGAATAGTATTTTTTATCCTTCAAATCCACTAATTCCAATAGTTCGTCAACTCTCTTTTCAATCTCATCTTTATTTTTTCCTACTATTTCAAGCGGATATGCAATGTTTTTTGCAACATTTCTTGAGGAAAAGAGATTAAAATTTTGAAAAATCATTCCAATTTCATGTCTTTTTTGCAACAACTCCTTCCCTTCCAATATATCAACCCTCTCTTCATTATAGAAAATTTCACCAAAATCAGGCTTTTCCATTAAACTCATAATTCTTACAATTGTAGACTTTCCTGCCCCACTTTTTCCAATAATCCCATATATTGTATTTGATGGGATTTCCAACGATATGCTATCTATTGCCAAAAAATTTTGATATGACTTACCTATATTCAGTAGATTGATTGACATTCTATTAGGCAGTTTGAGATAACTTTTCTTCTTGTGCCTTTAATGTTCTTGCTAATTTACTTCCAGGAGCAAGCAATAAGCCAACAAATTTTGATCTTACTTCTTCGATAGAACCGAGTGAAGCTAAGTTTTTGATTGTTTCCAATGAAGTCAATTTACCATCCATATATCCAT
>JAITOR010000032.1 GCA_031289855.1 Rickettsiales bacterium | reverse complement strand
GTTGTTTTAAAGTAAAATACTTTATTAGGGCAACCAATAGAGAAATTAACAAAATAAAAATTATATTCAACATCATATGAAAGAATGTATACAATATTTAAAATAAAAGTCAAAAAAATAATTACATGGTAATGTAAGATAGAATATTTTATTTTTAAATTATATTTTCATTATTGTCACTAATCATTTTTTGAAAAGCGATTTTTTCTTTTTCAAAAGCAAAGAGATCATCATTTTTCATTTCTTTATTTTCCACTTTTTCCTTTCGCACATCAACCTTTTTTCCCGCATGCTTTTCTTCACTTTCAATAATTTTTTCACCCTCATTTACCATTTCATAATAATATGTTTCGCTTGTTTTTAAAATACCACCAATACCATTATCACCGTCAATTAAATCGTCATCAAAATTCCACTCCGTAAATTTAATATATTTATCATTTACTAATTCACCTTCATTATTATTATTGTTGTTTACATATTTATAATTCAAACTATTACCACAAATGATGTTTTTGTCAATAATATATCCTATAAAGTACCTATTATTTTTATACCACAACTCATTAAATTCACTCAATAATTTATGCATCCGTCCCTTTGTTTCAATAATATTATCCTCCATAATATCAACACCATAAATACTGCTAATCGCCCGTAAAAAATCAACATTACTTTTCACAAATTTTAATTTCCTCTTCAGTATTTCCACAATAAAATTACCTGTGCCACAAGATGGTTCAAAAAACGTTTCACTCACATTTTTCCACACTTTATCTGGTATAAGTTCGCACATATTCCACACAATATTTTCAGGAGTAAACACCTCTCCCAAATCTTTAACTCGTTTTTTTGATTTTATTTGTTCCATATTATACTATACTTTTAACATTTTTTTATAATCCAAACTTATGTCTTCGTTGTTTTTAAATTTTTTAATACTATCATTTAATAAAATTTCGTTAAATATCTTTGCATCGTATAATAATTTAAATTGACTTTTGTCAATATAGCATATTGTTTTAAATAAATTTGGTTCTTGATTTTCCACAATGTCAAGCAAAGTTCCCTCCCTATGTTGAGTAATATACATAAAATGAGCCAAAGAACTTATTAAAATCGTTATTTTATTCCGCACATGTTCAATAAGTTCCCTTTTCTTTTTCGTTTCCTCGTCTATTATTTTATTACTTTCCTTATCTTTTTTCTTTTTTAATTCCCGCAATTCACTTGATTTTTTTATTGCATCCTTAAATTCTTCTTCATCAATATTATTGCTCTGTCTTTTTGACTTTATATAATCTGGAATTGAATTGATTATTTTCAATATGGCGGTATCACCTATTTTACAAATTGTAGTAATATCTATATCAATATTTTTATTATTTCTAAACTTGTCACTCAATGTTTTATCGCTTTCTTTCTCGGAAATATAATTTAAAATATTATCCAATATAACGGATTTCATCTCTCCATTTTCGTATAAATGTAAATCTATGTATTCAAAAATATCTTTTAAATCTTTTTCATCACCATTACAATTCTTTGTTATGTATTCATAAACATTTGTAAATGTTCTCAATGGGTTAAAATCAATAGTATAACACACGTCTTTTAAAATTTCACCATCATTGTCTTTGTTTGGACTTTGTGCCCTAAAAATTGTTTGAAAAAATTGTTCTGCTGATTGCATGTTGTTTAACATAATTACGCCATTTAATTGAGGTATAGTTACACCAGCAGTCAATTTTCTAATGGTAATGGTAATACTTTTATTATGCTTACTTATTGCTTTTTGCACCAATTTTAAAGGTTTTGTTCCACTGCCACCCTCACCACCAATATTTACAATCTCAAAATCTTTAAAGAAGTCATGATGTTTTAATAATTCTTCCATCGCCTTGCATTCTTTTACGCCAGACATTACCCACATCGTATGTAATAAATCGGCTCCCAATTTCTTATCAAGAAATGGATTCCTTTCAATGTCATCACTTAAACTTTCTTCATTGTAAATATTATTAGCATAATCAAATTCTTTTCCATAGTTTTTGAATCGCTTTCTACCGGCCAGAAAGTCAACTATAAATGAAACAATATCATGATATTTAAAGTTATTGTTCTCGACTTCAAACACTTTATTCAAATTAAAATCTCCATCTTCAATAAACTTTTTCTGTATATCTTCTGGTAGGTGATAGGCAAACCACTCCATTTTTGGCAATTCCAAATAAGGATTTTTACCTTTTGTGTCATTCCAATTTCTTTTCGCTCTTTGTTCGTCAGTGTAGGACCAAGAAAAAATCTGTTCATTATTAAAAACGTCATCATCCAATAATTTATAAGGCGTGCCAGATAAATATAAAATTTTGTCTTTTTTTATATTATCAAATATTTCCTGTGCATTACTTGTAAATGCTCCATAATGAGTTTCGTCAATAACCAATAAATCAAATTTTGTTTCAAAAATCCATTTATTTTTCTCTTTTATGTTATACAAAAAATTTTTTATTTCCGTCTCGCTTAAATTGTCATAATCTTTATTTAAAATTTTTTGATAAGAACAGAAATAAATATTTTTGTTGTCATTTAATGAATTATTGCTTTTTTCAGTTTTAAAATTCCAACCTTCAAAATCCTTGTGTGTTTTTAAATCCTGCTCCCAAGAGTCCAATACAGCAGGTTTATATGTCAAAATCAATATATTTTTATAATCGCATTCCTCAATCAATTTGTAGGTTGTAAATGTCTTACCAAACCGCATTTTTGCATTCCATAAATATTTGTCGCCACCATTTTTAAAATAATTGGCAGTTTTATAAATTGCTTCTTGCTGTTCTGGACGAGGTTCGAAATCTTTATCTCTTGTGGGCTCTTTATTTTCCTCTCCACTTTTTATCTTGTCCATCGCATTTTCTAAAGATATTTTCACGTCAAACCCAGTAAAATCAAACCATTCATGTTGTGAATCAATTTTATCAATTTTTTCGTTCTCTAAAAATGAATGCACTTCATAATCTTTAAAATACCTACCATTTTCCTTTATGGCATTACCAATAAAAACAACTTTAACATTTTGTGTTTTATACCACCCTTCCGTATTTTTACCCTGTATGCTTTTTTTAATATATCGTTTCACATCATCTTCAGTGGTATATCCAACTTTATACTGATTTTTTTCCTCATAATCTTTATAGGTATAGCAATAAATTTTTGGAACTTTACTCGTCATTTTCATCCTCATTGTCATTGTTTGTTTCATCAAGTATTTCCTCAACATTTTCCTTTTTTCCACCATTTATCATTTTTTCGACAAAAGCAATTTCATCATCAGTGAAATTGTATTTTTTATATAGTTTTTTATCCAACTCATCAGGTAAACAATCAAAAAAATCGTTATTTGTAAAATCTTGTTGTGGAATGAATTGATAAACTCTCTTATTTCTATCTTGTGTATTTTTTAATAAACTCATTAAAAACTTAAAAAAATTAGTTTTTATATAATTACAAAGATTATTTGCTTCTTTTTCCGTGTTGCAAATTTTTATTATTTTGTAACTTTCTGTAAAAACCTCATTTTCTTTAAAAATTTTAGGATATACGTTTTCTCTTCCAGATTTTGTTAAACAAACTTTTATTTTGTTTATCAATTCCGTTCCTTTTGATATTTGTTCTTTTGATATATAACCTACAATGTCGTAGTCTCTAATCTTATGGTTTTTTGTGTATATTTTTACAGAATTATCAAATATCTTATCTTTAAAATCTGTAAAATTTGTAGCAAAACCAAAACTACTTGAAAATATTAGATCGCTAAGAGGTTTATCCCCCCCCCCCTGTTAATAATTTATTTAATATTGGTATTGCTTCAGAATATCTTATAAAAACATTTTTTCCATCTTCTAACATATATCTCTCACTCTGAGATATTTTTCCGCAATTATCAGTGATTATTTTACACTTACCATTATAATCTTTTTGCCACAAAAAATACATAAGTCCACCACCAATTTCCATACCTTCAAATATAGAAGTTTCATCGACAAAATCAAAAATTTGTTTCATTCTTTTATCCTTTAACATATTTTTTCTAAAATCCTTTAATCCCTTTCCTCCGATGGTCCATCTACTTGGTATAATCATTGTAATATATTTCGGTTCTAACTTGATTGCCTGTTCTACAAATAAATGATATAAAGTGTTGGCACTTTTAATGGTTCCATCATTGGTTGCATTGGTCATCTGATACGGCGGGTTGCCGACAATTACATCAAACTTCATATCAAATTCCTCCATTTTACTTTTTATTAAACCAGCATCAAATCTCTTGTCATCAAACATTTTTACATTGTTGAACCTATAATAATCCTCTTTTTCCAATCCATCTTTGTATGTTTTTACTACATCCAGTTTATAGTCCTCATTTACTAAGTCCATATATAATGTCCTCCGGGTCAAGTACCAAGAAATCCTACTTGTGGCGATGCCAAATACTTGTTTTTCCAAAATATGTGATAAGATATTGTCAAAGTCCACATCAAATTTTGCCTCATTTTGATATTGTTTTTGTTTTGCCTTCAATAGTCGCACCACAATTTGTCTCAAAAATACACCACTCTTACTGACTGGGTCAAGAAAAGTTGTGTCGTTCCTATCAAAAACCTCCTGCGGCAATATATCCAACATCTTATCTGCCATACTAACTGAAGTCAACACCTCATTATTAGTGAGATTCGATAGCACTTCCAAAATATCATTTTTGCGTTTCATCATCTGAATAATAACATTGTTTTTTTAAAAGTCAAATAGATTATTTAGCAAAATCATTTAATTAATTTGCTTTTTTATTTATTTCGTTATATCATCAAAATATATTTCACAACCAACTTATTTTTGGTGTCCATTTTTTTGGATTCGAGTTGGTGTGGTGTAACCAAAAGGAGTTAAAATGACTGAAAATTTTGAGCAAGCAAACTTGCAAGACAACGATGAAGTTGTTAGAGTAAAAGGCGATTTATCATATGAGCCTGAATTTACAATTAGAGAAATGTTAGAGGCTGGTGTACATTTTGGACATAGAACTGCAAGATGGAATGCGAAAATGCAACCATTTATCTATGGTATAAAAAATGAATTACACATAATTGATTTGGCTCAAAGTGCCCATTTATTGGCTGAGAGTGTTAGAATTTTAAGAGAAATTGTTAAAAAAAGAGGTAAAATTTTGTTTGTTTGTACCAAAAAACAAGGGGCAGAAATAGTGCAAAAAGTTGCCGAAGAAAACGGGCAATATTTTGTAACAAATAAATGGTTGGGCGGCATGCTTACTAACTGGAAAACAATTTCAAAATCAATCAAAACTTTGAATGAAATCGAAAGAGATTTGGCCGATGAAAATTCCGTTTTAACTAAAAAAGAAAAATTAGAGTTAAGTAAAAAACAAGATAAATTAACTAAACAACTGGGTGGAATTAGGAATATGCAAAAACTTCCTGATATAATTTTTGTAATTGATACTCCAAGGGAATCGTTGGCAATTGCGGAAGCAAAAACATTAAGCATTCCAGTAATGGCAATTGTTGATACAAATTCGGATCCTAATGCAATTAATTATCCAATTCCAGGGAATGACGATTCAAATAAAGCCATTGATTTATATATGAAAATTATAAATGATGCATTGTCGGGAATTAAAGATTTGATTTCCACAAACGAACATGAAAAAAAAGGAAATGACGATAATAGAAGGTTTGCCACTAAAAAAGCAAGTAAATCATTCGCAAGGGATAAAACTCCTACTACAAAGGCCAAAGAAGAAAGTGGTGTTGTGGTAAAAGTAGAGGAAAAATTGCCAACAACAACTGAAAATAAGGAGTAATTATATGGCAAACACCGAATTAATAAAAAAGTTAAGGGAAAATACTGGTTGCGGTATGAGTGATTGTAACAAGGCCTTAAAAGAAACTAGCGATGATTACGAAAAAGCCGTGGAATGGTTAAGAAAAAAAGGTCTTTCATCGGCAGCAAAAAAAAGTTCAAGGGTTGTGAGCGAAGGTGTGGTTGGTATTTCAAATAATGGAAATATCGCAACAATAATCGAAGTTAATAGTGAAACAGATTTTGTGGCCAGAAACGATAAATTTCAAGACTTTGTTTTTGATGTGTTGGAAGCCGCTATATTAATTACTGAAAAAGATGATGCAAAGTATATTGAAACATTAAAAACTAAAAAAATTGGAGATGCGAGTGTTGCGGATGTTTTAATTCAAAATATTGCAGTAATTGGTGAAAATATACAAATAAGAAGAGGGAAAACATATAGACAAGACAATGGTTACATTGCGTCTTATATACATAGTCAAGTAATCGATGGATTGGGAAAAATTGGTGTATTGGTAAATTTAGAATCTGATGGTGGAAAAGAAAAATTACAGGAATTTGGTGAACAACTTGCTATGCAAATTGCTGCAAGTAAGCCAGATTTTTTAAGTGAAGCAGATGTGCCGGCAGCAAGATTGGAAAGTGAAAAAGAAATCGCAAGAGAATTAGCTAAAAAAAGTGGAAAACCTGACAATATAGTGGAAAAAATGATTGAAGGTAGAATTAGAAAATTTTATGATGAAAACACATTACTAAATCAAGTATTTATCATGGATGAAAACAAAAAAGTTAAGGATTTATTGGTTGATTTCGAAAAAGAAAACGGAAAAGCAGTAAAAATTGTTGAATATGTGTTGTATGTATTGGGTGAAGGAATTGAAAAACAAGAACTGGATTTTGCTGAAGAAGTGGCAAGCATGGTCAAATAATAGTGTATATTTTGTTACAAAAAATCCTCTATTTTTGATGGAGGATTTTAAAATATCTTTTCATACATTCTATTTAAGGTATCTTTTCTCCAAATATTCCTTAAAACATCTCACATCAATTTCATTGTCCGTCGCATTTTTCACCAATTCCATAAATGATTTTTCACAACCTTTACTATGTATTTTTTCGTTCAAAAATGATGTTATTTTGCCTAGATCACCTCCATTTAAAGCATTAACCACATTATATTCTCCACTTAGTTTTTTCATAAGTTGAGAGGCAATAATCGCACCAAAGGTATAGGATGGAAAATATCCAATTAGTCCAACATACCAATGACAATCCTGCAAACATCCCAATAAATCATTCGGTGGTGTAATTCCTAAATATTCTTTCATTTTTGCATTCCAAACTTCCGGCAAATCTTTTACCTGTAATTCGTCATTAATAATTGCTTTTTCAATTTCATATCGCATCACAATATGCAATGGATAAGTCACCTCATCAGCATCAATTCTTATAAAAGTTGGCTCAACCCTTCTAATTGTATTTAAAATATTTTCTTCGTTCAATTCAAAATTATTGCCACAACTTTCCTGCATTAGTTTTGATATGGTTTTAACAAAATTTTCATTTTTACCAATTTGCTTCTCATAAAATAAACTTTGACTTTCATGTATTCCCATGCCTCTTTGTTGTCCCACGGCACTCAAGTAATCAGTCAAATTTTGTGTGTAAATGCAATGTCCACATTCATGCATAACAGAATATGTTAGGCTCAGTAAATCGGAGTTATAATTTATGGCCACAATTGTATCGGGAGACATACCACATGAACAAGGATGTATCACCTCCCCCACTCTACCCCTATTCCAATCAAAATTCATTAAATTCAACAACTTTTTTACATAAACGATTTTTTGTTCTTTACTATAATTTTTAATGGGAATAGTTTTTTTGTTTTTAACTTTTTTGATTAAATCTGGTAAAAAAGTTTTTAATTCACCAAAAGTTTTATCAATAATTTCCGTAGTTAAACCACTCTGAAATCCATCACATAGGGCATTGTATGGAGTTAAATTTAATAATTTGCCTTTTTCATTAGCAATTTGCTTTGTAATTTCAAAATTTTCTTGCAAATGCGGTAAAATATCTTTAAAAGATGCTTTTTTATTTTTACAATCAGTCCAAATTTGTGTTGTTTTTGCAACAGAATTTGCCATTTTTTCAATCAAAACTTCACTTATTGCACTGGCATGCACCCAATTTTTATATGTTTCTTCCACATCTATTTGTTGTTTTTTTGTTAAATTGTTATTATTTCTGCATATTTTAAAAAGATCATTTAATCTTGGATTTTTATACTCTTTATTAATTAAAGTTTCCAAAAGCCCAAGTTGTTTACCACGAAATTCACTTGCACCAACCGGCATACCAGAATCCCTATCAAAATCCAAAAACTCCACCAAATGATGCAAAGTATAAATAGTTTCGTTTATTTTTTGTATTTCTTTGTATTCTTGCATTTTCTAAATATCCAAACTTAAACAAAATTTATAACTCTCTTCTATTGCTGTTTTTTCATTAGTTGGCAAGTCAAAAATTTTAATTTCTTCTATTCCATTTTTGCCAAGAACAATAGGGACACCCAATGTAAAACCAGTAATTCCATATTCTCCATTCAAATAAACTGATGCCACCACTATTTTTTTTTCATTCTTTATATAACTACTTATTAAATCCAAAATTGACAATGCTGGACCATAACTCGTGCTTTTAATTTCCAATAATTTAATAATCTCATTAGCTCCCTCTGTTGCATTTGTTTTTATTCGTTCAATTTGTTCTTGTGAAAGGTTAAAATTTGTCAATGGCTTACCATCAATTGTTGTTTTACTTAATAAATATACAATTTTTTGACCATGTTGTGCTACGGCAAATGTATTTATTTTTGATGCTGGCACATTTATTTCCTTTGAAATGGCCTCTTTAAATCTATTGCTATCTAACCAATTTCCACTTCCAATAGTTTTTTTCTTATTAAAACCACCAACATTAATAAAGTGATTTAAAATTAAATCAAGTGGGTTAGTTAAAACAATAATCAAAGGTTGTTTATCGTCAGTGGGTATAACTTTTTTCAATTCATTTGCTACAGAAGATATAATTTGTTTATTGCTTGCTAATAACTCTTCCCTTAAAACTCCAGGTTTGCTTGCTCTACCAGCGGTTATAACAATCACATCACTACCTTTCACATCAGCATAATTACTTGTTCCGGTATATTTAATGTCTGTATTGTCAATAACGGATGCATGAGTCATGTCGATTGCATTACCCTTTGCCCAATTTTCTCTAATATCAAGCAAAACAATTTCTTTCAAAATTCCACCCAACTTCAAGGACGCAGCGAATGCAGTAGTGCAACTTACATCTCCTGATCCAATAAAACTTAATTTCATAATTCTCCTTATTTATCCAAAGCAATAGTAAAATCATAAGCATCTTTGTATGCTTTTTTTTCATCTTCTGGCAAATCCCAATTTTCAATTTTCTCCACACCATTTTTACCAAGTATAATTGGAGCACCGAAAGTAAAATCTTTTACACCATATTCGCCATTTAAATATACGGCGGCAGTTATTAGATTTTTTTTGTCTTGCAAATAAGAAACTGCCAAATCAAATATTGACAATGCGGGACCATACAATGTTCTTGTTTGTCCCTTTTCAATAATTTCTTTTGCACCAGCAATTGAATTTGCTACAATTGTGTCCAATTTTTCTTTTGAAATGTTATAAGAAGATAAAGGTTTTCCATCAATAGTTGTTTTGCTTAGCAAGTATACGATTTTTTGACCATGTTGTGCCACGGCAAAAGTTTTGATTTTACTAGGTTCTACACCAGTTTCTCTTGATAATTGATCTTGCATTCGACCAGTATCCAACCAATTTCCACTTCCAATAGTTTTTTTCTTATTAAAACCACCAACTTTTATAAAATGATTTAAAATTAAATCAAGAGGATTTGATACAACGATTATTAAAGGTTGTTTATCATCAGTTGGTATAACTTTTTTCAAATTTTCAGCACAAATCGCAATAACTTCTTTGTTTTTTGCTAACATTGCTTCTCTATTGCTAACTCCGGGCACAGATGGCACAGATGCGGTTATGATAATTACATCACTTCCGGCAACTTTTGAATAATCGGTTGTGCCAACTACCTTTGTGTCAATATTATTTAAAATAAATCCCTGTCTTAAATCAACGGCCCTACCAAATGCAATGTCTTCACTTACATCAATCAAAACTACTTCGTTCAAATCTTTTCCTAATTTAAGACCCGTAGCGAATGCAGTAGTGCAACTGACACCACCCGCACCAATAAAAGAAACTTTAACCATATTTTATTCAAAAATATTATATTAATGTAATTAATACATATACAACGAATAAAGATAAATTGCAAATAAAAATAACAAATAAATTTAAATGTAGGTAATTTCAAATCATTATTACATATTTATTTTTTATTTGCTTTTTAAAAAAACAATATTATATATTATTATATGAAGCATATTTTGAAAAGTATTTTATTTGTGAGTTTGTTGTTTTTTTTTGTAAGTAATGTGGAAGCAGTAGCAATAAAAAAGAATGTTAAAACGAATATAAAAATTGAAAAAGAAAAGAGAGCAAAAAAAAAGAAAAAAAAGATAATTCAAAAAAAAGATAATGGAATTATTATATATAATAAGAATGTTGTGAGTGGCATGACTTTGGATGAAGTGTTGAGAATTGCATTAGAAAACAATCCAAAAGTTAAACAACAATTTTTGAATGTCGATGTGGCAGAGGCGAATTATGGAGCAGGAAAATCAATATATTTGCCAACCATAAATGGAAATTTTGGTTATAATATGGGAAGCAAAAATTTTCCCAATGCAGCCTTAAATCTTAAAAAAATAGACACTGGTTCTTGGAATGCAGGTGTTGGTTTATCGTATTTACTTTACGACTTTGGAGGTAGAGGAGCAGATGTGGATGCATTAGAAAATTACTTACAGGCCTCACAATACAATTTAAATACTTATGTGCAAGAGTTTATTTATAATGTTATCGATGCTTATTATAAAACTTTATCGGCGATTGCTAATGAAATAGCGGCAGTGGAAAGTGAAAAAAGCAGTCTTGAAGCATTTAATGCGGCAAAAACAAGGTATAGAGTTGGTTTAGTGGCTTTAACTGATAAATTACAGGCTGAAACCTCTTATAATCAATCTATTTTAACTCTTGAAAATGCAAGAAATCAAACAAATCTTACCAAAGCAAATTTGAATTATTTGTTAAATTTATCTCCTCAAAATGATGTTCAACTATCTTTGCCTGATATGGACGCAAAAGATATGGATTTACCTGAAATAATTGAAGAACTTGTGGTGGTGGCGATTAATAATAGAAATGATTTAAAATCTTTGCAAAAACAACAAGAGGCAAAGGAAAATGAGGTGTATAAAAATAGTGTAGCCAATAGATTACCAAGTATTAAATTAACTGGAGATTACACGATATATAATGACTTAAAAAGTGATATACAAAGTTATAATGGTTATAGTATTGGAATTGGTGCGAGTGTTCCTTTTTATACTGGTGGTCTAATAACAAATCAAGCGGCAAGAAGTAAAGCAGAATTGCAAATTGTAAAAGAGCAAGTGGAAGATTTAAAAAAAAATATTGAGTTAGATGTGTGGAATGCGGAACAAAATTATAAAACTGCAAAGAAGAATTTTAAAACTAATATTGTGATATTGAAAAGTGCCAAAGAAACGGAAAAGAATATATTTGGAAGATATAAAAATGGAAAAAGTTCAATGTTAGACCTATTAAATGCACAAAGTGGTTTGGCAAATGCAAAATATACTTACATCAACGCTCAATATGATTTGTTTATTAAAAAAGCAAATCTTATAAGAGCATTGGGGAGTGTAGAATTTACAGATAATAAAGGAGAAGAAAATGAAAAATAAAAAACTCATTATAGGTGTAGTAATTGTAATAGCTTTGTTAAGTTATTTAATGTATAAGCCAAACAATGTAAAATTCAATATAAAAGATTTCGACATTGAAACCGTTAAAAGGGGTGATGTATTAAAAAGCATAACTGCGAATGGAACAATTAATCCTGTGAATGTGGTGCAAGTGGGAACGCAGGTGTCGGGAACTATTGAAAAAATATATGTTGATTTCAATTCATTGGTTGAAAAAGATCAAGAGTTAGCAAAATTAGATACAGCAATTTTAGAAAAAATGTTAGATGAAACACAACAAAGTGTTAGAAAAGCAAGAGCAAATTTGGATTTAATAATTTCAGATTACAATAGAACTTTGAGTTTGTATAAGGAAAATTTTATTGCAAGAGTTGAATTGGAACAGGCGCAAACGCAATTGAGGAATGCAAGAGCAGATTACAACATCGCGAATTCAAAATATGAATCAGCAAAAATTAATCTTGGTTATGCAATAATAAAATCACCAGTGGCGGGCGTGATAATTTCAAGAGAGGTTGATGTGGGACAAACCGTAGCTGCAAGTTTATCAGCTCCTGTGCTTTTTAAGGTGGCGGAAGATTTAACTAAAATGCAAATTGAGACAAGTATCAGTGAGGCGGATATTGGTTCAATTAGAAATGGATTGGAGGTGGAATTTAGTGTGGATTCTTTTCCAAACCAAAAGTTTACAGGCATTATAAATCAAGTGCGATTAAACCCAGTGAGTGAGTCAAATGTTGTGGTTTATAATGTTATTATTGAAACGAAAAATGATGATAAAAAACTTATGCCAGGCATGACAGCTTATGTAAATATACCAATTGCTGAGGCAAAAGGAGTAATAAAAATTAACAATGTAGCTTTGAGATTTAGACCAGATGATGATCTTGCAAAAATTATGAAAGTAAAAATTCCGTCAAGAAAGGAGGAATATTCAATAGTTTATAGATATGATGAAAGAGAACAAACGGTAACTCCAACTTATGTGAAGAGAGGTTTGTCTAATTTACAAGAAACAGAAATAACAAGTGATGAATTGAGAGATGGCGACAAAATTATCAGTAATTCAGTATTATTGAAAACTAAAAAATAGTATTATAAAATGAATATATTAAAAGATAGAAGAGGTGTAGGACATTTTCAAGGTGCAATAGAAGGGAAGGGGGATGATATAAACATTTTGTAATGCAAAGAAAATTTATATAAATATGGTAATGGCTTTATTTCTCAAGAGAAAGAGCCGTATATGTTGATAAAATTGGTGTAAAATTTTAATCATGTAGTAATTAGAAGATATAAAAAGAAAAAATTGGAGATAAATACAAAAAGAAGATGTTGTGTTTTACTTCATATAACGAGATAACTCTCTGTATGTATGAAATAAAAAAGTATGAAGGAATCAAAAATTATGGAAAAAATAAAAATGATGATTTAAAATTTGTGATATGGAATAAATATCTAAAATTGGATTCAAAAAAATACATTTTTTTTGGAAAGTAAAAAAGAAAAAAGTGATTTTAAAAGCAATATTTAGAAAAGTTAAATACAAAAAATTATTTGTACAAATATTACATTTGTTTAAATAAAACTTTTTCGTATAATGAAAACTCTTTAAATACCTTCATTATTCCATTGATAACTGAAAATAATGGTTTATCCGCCACAACAACTTTAATTCCAATTGTTTTTGATATTAAATAATCAAAATTTTTTAATAACGCACCACCACCAGTTAAAACAATTCCTTTTTGATTGATGTCAGTAGATAATTCGGGCGGTATTATTTCTAATACAGATTTTATCTTTTCAATTATCTTGTTTATATTTTCATATAACGCTTTTGAAACTTCCTTTTCTCCAATAGTCATTTTTATCGGAATACCACTACCTAAATCTCGTCCAAATATTTCCATAGTTTTTTCGTTATCATCATCCAAAAAGCAAGCATTACCAACATTAAACTTTATCTGTTCGGCCGTATTAGAACCAATTAATAAATTGAAATTTTTTTTGATGTGGTCAATAATAGCTTCGTCGAATTTATCGCCCGCAATCCTCAAAGAATCGCTATAGATGATCTCACCAAGTGATAAAACGCCAATTTCCATAGTTCCTCCACCTATACCAATTATCATAAAACCATTTGCTTCCAAAATATCCAAATCAGCACCTATTGCACCAGCCATTGTTTCTTCAATTAAAAATACTTCTCTTGCACCAGTAATTTCGGCAGACTCTTGAATTGCCTTTCTTTCCACCTGTGTTGAACCGCTTGGCACACAAATTATAATCTTTGGTCCAAATAATGATCGTCTTTTTTTTAGTATTTTAAAAATAAAAAACTTAATCATTTCAGTTGCAGTCAAAAAATCACTTATAACTCCATCCTTTAAAGGTTTTATAACATCAATTTTAATTGGTGTTTTACCTAACATTTTCTTAGCTTCTAATCCAAATGCATACGGAATTTTTTCACCTTTTTTTTCTATCATTGCCACCACAGATGGTTCATTTAAAACAATGTTATCATTGTCTATACTAATAACGGTATTTGCCGTCCCCAAATCAATTCCAATGTTTAATGATAATGATTTTAAAAAACTTAAAAGTGACATAAATATAATAATAATAATAATAATAATAATAATAATAATAATAATATAATAAGTCAAATTTTATATTATAAAAAAACAAAATATCAATGAATATGAAACTATCCTAAAAATAATAATTAATTTGATTTTTTATTATTTAAAGATACATTTTAAAAAATAATATTTAATTTTATGAAATGTCCTTTTTGCAACAATAAAGACACATCAGTTATTGATACAAGAGAATCGGAAAATGGTGAAACAACAAAGCGAAAAAGGGAATGTTCTGCTTGTGGCACTAAATTTGCCACCATAGAAAAAGTTTTAAAAAAAGACATCATTGTAATTAAAAAAACTGATGAAAAAGAAATTTTTGAAAGGGAAAAATTGTTTAATTCTATTTTTTTAAGTTCAGGTAAAAGACTTACAGAAATGCAAATTGAAGACATTGTAAGTGGAATTTATAATAAAATAGAAACCAGTGGGGCAGTTGAAATTAAAAGTTCTTTAATCGCGGAAATGGTGTTAGATAATTTGGAAAGAATTGACAAAATTGCCTATATTCGTTTTGCTTCTGTATACATGAATTTTGAAACGATAGATGATGTGGACAACTTAATTAAAAAGTTGAGCAGATGAAATATTTTGTATTGCTTTTTGTGTTCACAAATATGGTTTTTGCATCCGGGTATATTAAAAGAGTTGATGATATTTTTTTGACATTAGAATATACAAATGAAGGTAGTGCACTTATGAAAAAACAAAAACCAAATGATAATTGGGAAATAAAAGACTATAAATTATACGGAGAGTATGGACTTTTTAAAAATTTAACAATTGGTGGTTTTGTAAAAAAATACTCTTTTTTACATAAATTATACTTTGCAAGAAGTGAAATACAGGATGATTTTTATGGCAATATTTTTTTTGCCTCCAATTTGTTTGAAATGAAAGAAGTATTTTTCTACTACAAATCTGGCTATTATTTTCCAATTGAATATGATGATTTTTGGTCAAAAATATTAAATAATATTGAAACTAAAAAATCATTTGATACCACTATTTCAATGTTTAAAGAAGGAAAAGTTGAAAATTATAATTGGTATATTGACGGTGGTTTGGCCTATAAATTTATACAAAATGGTTATAGAGATGAATTTAAAAAGCATATTACAATTGCAATTGGTGAAAGAGAAAATGAAAATTTTGGTGTAAGTTATGAAGAAAAAAAATACATTGGAGGGGATAATGTATATTGTAGCCCGGATGGTCAAAAAATTTGCTACCATTACGATAATAGCACAATGTATAAATTTTTTGCCAATGTAAAATTTGATGACAAAGTTGGTTGTGGATTTTCTATATACAAAAAATATTCATTAAGTAATTCGACTGGAATAAGTTTCAATGTATTTTTCAATTAACTTAACTTTTTCTTCAATATTTCATTTATAATTTGTGGATTAACTTTTCCACCACTCATTTTCATCGCTTGTCCCACAAAAAAACCAAATAATCTTTCATTTCCACCTTTATATTGCCCAACTTGTGTTGGATTTTCCGCAATAACATCATCAGCAATCTTTTCAATTGTACTCATGTCAACAACTTGTTTTAAACCCCTTTCTTCCACAATTACGCCAGCAGTTTTTTTAGTTTCAATCATCGTATCTAACACATCTTTCGCAATTTTCCCTGATATCGTATTATCTTTCAATAAATCTAATAATTCAATCAACATTTCAGCGGTAACAGGACTTTCATCCACAGGAATTACTAATTTGTTTAATCGTCCAAAAAGTTCATTCATAATCCAATTACAAGTAAATTTTGCCTCATGTTTTGCCACAATTTTTTCAAAATAGGCACTAATATCCGTTGTAGCAGTCAATACACTTGCATCGTATTCACTCAAGCCATATTCTACAATGTATCTTGCTTTTTTAACCTCAGGAAGTTCTGGCATCGTAGATTTTATATCGGTAATAAATTTCTCAGTAATATTCAAAGGTGCCAAATCTGGATCAGGAAAATATCTATAATCAATAGCATTTTCTTTGGTTCTCATGGTATAAGTATTGAAAGCAACTGCATCAAATCCTCTTGTTTCTTGATTTATTTTTCCACCATTTTCAATGATTTCAACCTGTCTTTCAGCCTCTATTTTTATAGCATCTCCCACATTATGTATAGAGTTCATGTTTTTAATTTCACAACGATTGCCTAAATTTACATCACCTACTCGTCTAACAGACACATTGGCATCGCATCGCATACTACCTTTTTCCATATCCGCAGTTGATGTATCCAATGCTCTTAAAAGAGTTCGTAATTTTGTTAAATATTCCATAGCTTCTTCGGGACTACTAATGTCAGGTTCGCTTACAATTTCCAATAACGGCACTCCAGCCCTGTTTAAATCAACAAATGTAAAAGTCGGATGTTGATCATGTATTGATTTCCCAGCATCTTGCTCCAAATGAGCCTCATGTATTCTAATTTTTTTGCCTGTAATTTCTATATAACCACTTTTGATGATGGGACAAAAAAATTGTGTAATTTGATACCCCGATGGAAGATCTGCATAAAAATAATTTTTTCTATCAAAATAACAATTTTTGTTAAATTCAGCATTTAATCCAAGTCCAGTTTTTATGGCTTGTTTAACTGCCATATCATTTATAACTGGTAATTGTCCTGGCATAGCACAATCAAAAAATGATACATGTGTATTTTGTGGAGCGCCAAATTCTGTTGAACTTCTTGAAAAAAGTTTCGTATTAGTTTTGAGTTGACAATGAACTTCTAAGCCAACAACTACTTCCCATTTTCCTGTTTTTCCTTCTACTAACATATTTGATAGATATTTTTTTATAGTTTATACAAAAAAATAAAAATTACAAATAAATCTTACTTCATCAACAAATCTACAAATTTCTCATTATCGTAAAATTCAATTTCCACATCTAAATATTCAATTTTTTCTTTATACGCGGCTGATAATTTAATCCAATCTTTCTTCGTGGTAATTAATTTACAATTGCCATCAGTTGCATCTAATTCAAGTTTTTTCAAATCATTTTCCGTATAAAAGTAATGATCATCATACCAAAAAAAATTTTCAATTTTATATCTGTTTTCTCTCAAGGTACTTAAAAATTTACTTGGAATGCCAATTCCCGAAAATGCCATATATTTAGTTTCCAAATTATGTTCGTTTTTTACTTTATTTACACCACGAACTACGTTCAAATTTTTATTATACAATCTATCACAAATTCCAGCACTATCTTGTCCTATTATTATAAAAAAACTCACTCTTTTTAACATACTACCAATTGTTTCCCGCAATGGTCCTGCGGGCATCAACCTTTCATTTCCAAAGGCATAATTTCCATCTACCACAACTATGTTTTTATTTTTAAAAATCGTTGGATTTTGCATCCCATCATCCATAACAATCACATCATAATTAAAGTCTTTTTCCAGTTGTCTTATGGCCTTTTTTCTATTTTGACAAATATAAGTATCTGCAATTTCAGCAAGCAATAGTGGTTCGTCACCAACTTCACTGGCATCATGTAAATTTGATACTTTTGTTAAATCTTTTATACTGCCTTTATATCCTTTACTTAAATAGGCAAATTTCACTTTTTTTTCTTTTAAAGTTTTACCAATTTTTAATGCCACTGGAGTCTTACCACTTCCGCCGACATTTACGTTTCCCACGCATATAATTTTTAATTTACTTTTATATTGAATAGAGAACAATACATGTAAATGTCTGCCAATATTATAAAAAATTGTCAATGGAGTTAGTATAAATGATATAAAGTTATCATTTTTCCAAAAATTCGGTGCCTTCATATTTTGAATATTAAACAATAAATGTTGTATTGTCAAATTATTAACTTGTTTTTTTGAAAAAATTACCTATATAATATATTATAAATAATAAATTGTTAAAAATGAAATTAAAACCATTATTTGATAAAGTTTTAGTTAAGCGAATAGATGCAGATACTAAAACGGCAGGTGGAATTATTATTCCAGACACTTCAAAAGAAAAACCATCTATTGGAGAGATTTTGTCAGTTGGCGATGGTGCTATAAATGACAAAGGAGAACGAATTAGGCCTACTTTGAAAGAAGGAGATTTAGTTTTGTTTTCGAAATGGGGTGGAACGGAAGTGCCTCAAAGTGAAGATTTGATTATATTAAAGGAATCAGATGTATTAGGTATAGTAATAGAAAAATAGGAGATTTTATGGGTGTTAAAGAAGTTAAATTCGGTGCAAATGCAAGGGCACAAATGCTAATTGGTGTAAATACATTGGCAAATGCAGTAAAGGCAACACTTGGTCCAAAGGGACGAAATGTTGTAATTGAAAAACAATTTGGTGGTCCAAGAATTACGAAGGATGGTGTTACAGTTGCAAAAGAAATTGAATTAAAAGACAAATTACAAAATATCGGAGCACAGGCAATTAAAGAAGTTGCAAGCAAAACCAACGATATAGCGGGCGATGGTACCACCACATCAACTGTGTTGGCACAGGCAATATTCCAAGAAGGCGTTAAGGCTGTGGCGGCTGGTTTAAATCCTATGGATTTGAAACGAGGAATTTCAAAAGGCATTGAGGCTTCAATTGGTGAAATTAAAAAAGTTGCAAAAAAAATCAATGGTAAGGAAGCGATTGCACAAGTTGGCACAATATCTGCCAATGGTGACAAAGAAATTGGTGAAAAAATTGCCGAAGCAATGGAAAAAGTTGGTGCAAATAGTCCAATAACAGTTGAAGAAGCAAAAAATCTTGACTTTGAGATTGAAGTTGTGGAAGGTATGAATTTTGATAGAGGTTTCTTATCGGCATATTTCGCAACAAATATGGATAAAATGACATGTGAAATGGAAAATCCATATATATTATTAGTGGAAAAAAAGATTTCTAACCTACAATCTATTTTAAAAATTTTAGAAGCTGTAGCCCAAAGTGGTAGAGGTTTAGTTATTGTGGCAGAAGATGTGGAAGGTGAAGCTTTGGCTGCTTTGGTTGTAAATAAATTAAGAGGTGGATTAAAAGTTACAGCAGTTAAAGCGCCTGGATTTGGCGATAGAAGAAAAGCAATGTTAGAAGATATTGCAATTTTAACTGGTGGACAAGTAATAAGCGAAGATTTGGGTCAAAAATTAGAAAATGTTGGTATAGATGCTTTGGGAACTGCAAAAAAAATTGTTATCACAAAAGATGATACAACCATCGTAGATGGTTCTGGTAAAGCAACTGATATCAAAGCAAGAGTAAATCAACTTAAAAATGAAATTGATAACACCACAAGTGAATATGACAAAGAAAAATTGCAAGAAAGATTGGCGAAATTATCAGGTGGTGTAGCTATTTTAAAAGTTGGTGGTGCAACTGAAATGGAATTGAAAGAAAAGAAAGATAGAGTTGAAGATGCTTTGGCTGCCACAAGAGCCGCAATTGAAGAAGGGATAGTTGCGGGTGGTGGTGCAACTTTGGTGCATATTTCTAAAAACTTATTATCATTAAAAGGTGAAAATGAAGCCCAAACAGCAGGTATCAAAATTGTTTATAAAGCATTACAGGCACCAGCAAAACAAATTGCAGAGAATGCTGGACTTGATGGAGCGGTAATTGCAAATGGTATAGCACAAAAAGATGACATAAACTATGGTTTTGATGCACAAAAAGAACAGTATGTTGATATGATAGAAGCGGGAATTGTTGATCCAGCAAAAGTTACAAGAATTGCATTAGAAGGCGCAGGTAGCATCGCAGGATTGTTATTAACAAGTGAATGTGTTATATATGATAAACCAAGTGATGTATGTGGAAATTGCGGACAAGGACATAGCAATAACCAAACACCAAATGTTGGTGGCGGCTATGGAATGGAAGATTTTATGTAAAATTCATATTCAATAAATTAGATATATTGGTAAAGCACTATGCAACCATCTTCCTTAATGAAAAGTAAGACGATGTGGTTCATAGTGCTTTAATATTAATATAGTATTTATTTTTAATTTAAAGAAATTTTAAAAGAGAAAAATTTATAAAATCACTTTAGCATTTTATATCAACAATTATTTGACTTTTATTTATTTTACTATAAACTCATTAAGTATGATTATTTTTTTAAATAGAATATTTGTTATGAGTTTCATAATCTCCATTATGTTGATGTGTATGTGTTGCATGAGAAAGGGTTATGTGATGCAAAAAAACGAATAATCTGCTTATAGATTTAATTATTTTTGAATGACATGAACCCTATGACCACAAAGTTATAGGTTTTTTTTGTCTTAATTAATTAAAAAGGTAAAAATGAAAAAAAATGTATTTATTTATGTGATTGCAATATTGGTTAATATTGGCAATTTAGCTTTTGGTGGTGAAAAATTAAAGATTGGAGCATCGCCAGTTCCCCATGCTGAAATTTTAAATTTCGTAAAAGATGATTTAAAAAAAGAAGGTGTTGATTTGGATATTATAGAATATACGGACTATGTAACTCCAAACTTATCATTGGATGATGGAAGTATTGATGCTAATTACTTTCAAAATCAACCATATCTTGATTCTTTTGTAAAAGAACACAAATTGAAAAATAAAATTATAGGCTTGGCACCGGTGCATATCGAACCACTTGGACTATATTCTAAAAAAATTAAAAATATCAAAGACTTAAAAGTAGGAGCAAAAATTGCAATTCCTAATGATCCAGCAAATGAGGGTAGAGCATTATTATTGCTGCAAGCAAACGGATTAATTGAAATTAAAAAATCAGTTGGAATTTATGCGGTTGTTACTGATATAACCAAAAATACTAAAAAAATTCAATTCAAAGAAGTTGATGTGGCTCAATTACCAAGAGTTATAGCGGATTTTGATGCAGTTATTATTAATGGAAATTATGCATTAGAATCTGGCTACAATCCATCAAAGGATTCAATTTTATTGGAAGGGACAAAGTCTCCATATGCTAATTTTGTAAGTGTTATTAAAGGCAAAGAAAAGGATGAAAGGATAGTAAAACTACAAAAGGCTTTAAGAAGTAAAAAAGTTAAAGAGTTTATAAGAAGAAGATATAGCAATGGAGGTGTGGTATCAGCGTTTTAATAATACAATGAAACATGATATAACATATGTTAAATGGGATGGCGTATATAAAACAAGATGTAAAGATATCAAGGGTCTTAATTATTAAAATAAAA
>JAITOR010000022.1 GCA_031289855.1 Rickettsiales bacterium | reverse complement strand
AGCAGTTATAAGGAATATAATGACAAAAAGTATGATAACAAGGCAAAAACTGACTATTGGAAAGATGTAATTTACATTGATGCTTTTCCTGATACAAAAAAATTTATAACGGAAGTTGGAATTGAAAAATTTAAAGCGATAGCTGATTTAATTAGTGGTTTTAAATTGGATAGAGAATTCTTTGGTATTGATCCATTGAAGGAAATATATGAATGAAGATTTGAAAAAGATGCTTGAAAAAGAAATAAAAAGAGATGAAAAAAATGTTGGTAAAAAAAAAGATGTTGATATTTTTTTTGCAAAAAAGGTTTTGTCAATTGGCACAACCGTGATAATAAACTATTTGCTCTGTATTTTTTTTATTGGGAATAAAATGGCAAAATATATGAAACATGATAATTTGTATTTGTTGGCATTGGTGATTGGAACTATAATAAATATAGTTTTTGTGTGGAAAATATTTAAAAAATAAATTTACAATCTTTTTTTAAAAAACAATTTTCACAGTCAGGGTTTTTTGCTTTGCAGGTATATCTGCCAAATAAAACCAACCAATGATTAACATATTTTACATATTGTGGTGGAATTATTTTCAATAATTGTTCTTCACTTTCCTTGACATTTTTTGCTTCCGTTAAACCTAATCGATTACTAACTCTAAATACATGAGTATCGACGGCTATATTAGGTTGCTTGAATGCAATATTTAAAACAATATTTGCCGTTTTTCTGCCAACTCCCGCCAAATTTTCCAAAGATTCTCTTGTATTTGGCACATTTCCCTTATACTTTTCTATCAAAACCTGGGACAATTGTATAATATGTTTAGCCTTTGTGTTATAATAATTTATAGATTTAATGTATTTCTTTAATTTTATTTCACCTAAATCAATCATTTTATATGGCGTGTCTACATTTTCAAAAAGTTTTTCTGTCGCTTTATTCACACTTTTATCCGTGGCTTGTGCCGACAATAAAGTTGCAATGAGCAAAGTATATGTGTTTTTGTAATCCAACTCTATCAAATTTGTATTTCCGTAATGCTTTTTCAGTAATTTAAAAATATTATTTATTGTCTCCATCGTTTTTACTTGTGTCCGTTTCACCTCTTTTTTCACTTGCCTCCTCATCAGGGTTATCCAGTGCTGCCTTTCTGGTTTTAAATTTATCCAACATTTTTTTACCTGCACCACTTGCAAATCTCTTAGCCATTTTGCCCGTATCAAGTGCTTCAGCCGCAAGATGGAATGTGCCAACTTTTTTATCTAAACTGGCTGGTGTTTGTCCCTTATTACCAATAATACCATCAGTAAATTTTGATACCATACCTAATCCAGCGTCCAAAATTAATAGCAGGAACGCTACTCTTAAAAGCATAATAAAATTCCCTACAAAATTTTCTTTTACCATTGATATAAAAATTCCAAATGGTTGCATAATTGACACTGGCCCCCAATTAAAACTCTCTATAAAGCACAAAACACTATTGTCCTTTAAATCAATAAAATCAGTTGTACCTTCATTTTGCAAACAAGCTTCCTGTGATTCGTTTATTAATTTTTTATTATTTCTGCCTTGTATATAGTTAATAACAATATTGTTTTTAATGTATCCGCCATTTTCATCTAATACACTTGAAGTTTCCTTTGCTATACAGGCATAACCGCATACTAATTGCTTTGATTTTCCGTGTCCAACATACATTGCATTTCCCAAAACATATTGGTCTATGATACCTATTGCCATTGATATATAAGCAAAATACAACATCGGTTGTAGACAATTTGAAATTACAAATGTTAACCATTGATTAAAGAATATTGTCGTTTTTTTAAATAAAATTCCCGGTATACATAAAGGGGCTATATATAAGAATATACCTAATGCCAAAGCATTTTTCATAAATAAAAGTGCCGATTTTATCAATAACGAAATAGTAAAAAACATAAATATAGCAGAAGCAACCATTAAATATAAACCCGCATTAAATGGCCATAAAAATGACATTGCTACCATTTGCAATATTTTTGATGTACTGCCAAGATTACTCATTCCTAAATATTTTTGAACCTTACAATCAAGAGTATCAAAGAACATTACATATTTTTTTGCATTTGGATATTTGTAATAATTGTTGTCGGCTATTTTCTCCACTTTATTTTCATTTTCGGTTCCCATAAATTCATTCGAATTACCAAAATAACACCCATCATCGTGCACCAGTTGACCCGTTATACTGGTCGTCATATCAAATGTTATTTTTGTCGTCAGCGAAGAAAATGTATCCATCAATGAATATGTAAGGTTGTAAACATAAGTATACCAAGTGGTGTTGGCTGAAAATCCAAGCACAAACATCATTTTTACAAGCATTACTAATACATCTTTTGTTTCAATCTTGCCGGCATTTATCAAGATGCTCCATCCATATAACATCATCATTATAACAAGTGCAATTCTTATCAAACCGCCTATTGCTTTCAATAAATTTGTGGTTGGTGAAGCATATTTGTTGTTACTATTAAAATTTTCATTTTTTACATATTTCGTTGAAGATAAACAAGTCTCGTTTGGACCTGGCAATTCATCGCCCAAACATTCTGTATGTCCAGCCCTGTTAAACAATAAGTTTTTCATGGTTTCAGTTATACATTCAACCAATGGAGCTGAAAAGGAGCCTGCATAAATATTTGGAGCCGGTTGATATCCATCGTAACTTTTGTATCCTTCAGTATTATGGGAACTTCCAACCATATTTATGCAAGCCTTATCTATATATGGAGAATATCTTGTTATTTCATTTTTTTGATCTGAAAATTCATTTATATAGGCGCAATGTCTATTTAATTGGTAAAAATTCTTTGCTCTTCCTTTGCAAAATAATGTTTCTTTCTTTTCCGTATCATAGCATTCGTCTATCACTGTGTATTCACCTGATGTGCTATAGGATTCCTGCAGATCAAATCCAAGACTTTTTTCCGTTCCTTTCTGTAAATTTAAGTTGTAAGGACATAACGACCATGTGCTGGCACAAAATTTGTTGTCATCATCCATCCCCCTTTCAACTTTAATTATATAACTACTAATGGTGCACATTTTTATACTTGAAGTAGATGTTTCGCAAAAATTTCCGTATTTACTGCTACCACTTGCAAAAGTAGTAATATCACCTATAAAACCTGATAAACCACTACCTCCATCGCTATTATCCTTGTCAAAAATACATAATTTACTGCTTTCATTTATACAACATTTATATGCCTTATCAAATTCATCATCTTCTGTTTTTTTTTCAAGTAAAAATCTATCGCAAGCATAATTTGCTGGTTCAGTGCCCCTAAAATAATAAACTTGTTTTCTGTCTTCCGCTTTTGTTACTCCATCTTTTGTATTATATATATCATAACCTTTTACCTCCTCTCTTGGATCTATACAATTAGGAGTTGCAATTTCTTCTCCGTCATAAAAAAATTCTCTAAATAACCTGTCTTCCATACCTAAATAATATTGTCCTTCTTGCTTGCCACTTCTTTCTTTGATAAAATTAGTGTCTAAATAACAATTTTCATTTTTATCTGGGTATGTTATACAAGCCTCTCCTTCACATTGACTTCTCCCGCTTTCACATACTTGCATACACTCATTGGTGTTTTTTACGCATTCTTCGGCAATCCATTTTTTTGAACCTTTGAACGCTCCCTTTTCTGGATAATATTTTCTTATATTTTCATAGTCTCCTTCTGCATCACTATCTTTATACCCCCATACCAGCCAATCTGCACCGCAAATTTCAAAATCTTTTAATTTTTGTTTTGTCACTCCATAAATCACTGCAACCAATGCGATTAAAGCCACTACTGCCACAATTTTTACCGCTAAATTACCTGCATACATGGCTATTAAAAATACAGCAATATATGCAAGGCAAAATGGATTTGTAATTTCAATACTCATGTCTCCACTGGTGGATGGATCGCCAATTCCAAAATAAGGATAGGGATTTAATTCACCCATTGTTGAATTGAAAACTTTACTACTGTTAACTGTTTTTACTGTATATAATTGCTCTCTTGCAATATCATGTAATGCTAAAACATTACTTGTGGTGCAAAATGAAAAAATAACTATTGCCATAAGCATAGAAACATATTGCTTTAAAGAAGATAGTATATTTTTTTTTATCATTATAATAATTAAGTAACTACTCTTATAGTATATAATAAAAAATATAACTTTTCAAATTTATTTATTATTTACAAATGTTTGTTTTTAATTTAAATGTGACGAATATAAAAGAATTGTTTGAGAGAGTTATTATGCATTGATAAAAATGATAAGAAAAAACAAAAAATGGAGATAATGGATATCTCTCCTTTTTTATCGCCTCTTTCCCTCTTCTCCTTTACTTATAACTTTTTCATTCAAATCCTTTTGAAAATCTTTTACAATCTTATCAATAAGTGGTTTTCCAACAGATGTTTTCGCTAAATTTGCTATATTTATATTAAATTCCACGGATCCATCTGTTTTTTTTGTAAAATTTGCTTCTTCAGTAGTAATTGTTCTAAGTGGAATTCCATATCTTCTTAACGTTGCTTCATTATTTTCTTTATCATATGTTAATGATACATTATTTGCGGTGCTTTTAATTGACAATTTATCATCAGTATTTTCAATTATAATCTTTTTTTCTTCCAATCCAAGTTTCTTATCAAAATTAAACTCTGTATTTTTTGAAGTTCTTGAAGTTGAAATTGAAAGTATATACTTATTATCTATCTCTGATAATACACCAGTATAATACAAACCATTATAATCCATTCCGCCACTTGCAATGAGTTTAACGCCTTCCGTTACCATAAATTATTACCAAATATTATATATTTACATTATAACATAGATTTTAGAAATAGTCAATTAAATTTTACTTTTATTATTTTGTGGTTATCATAATATTTATGATATATTTAATTTTACGAGAAGCTATAATTTCTCTTTATTCTAACAAACTAAGAAGTTTGTTGACAGTTCTTGGTGTGGTGATTGGTGTATGTGCTGTAGTGATAATGGTTGCTGCTGGACAGGCCGTGCAATTGGAAATTAATAAACAATTAGAGAGTTTTGGTGCAAATATTATGATTATTATGCCAACTTCTCCAAGTAAAAATGGTGTTAGGGGGCAAAGAGGTGGTCGTCCAACATTGACCATTGGCGATATGCAGGCAGTTCAAAAAATTGAAGGTGTATTGATGGCAACTCCTATTTTAAGATATGGTTTTCAAATAGTTGGAGGACAAAATAATTGGCCCACAAATGTAATCGGGTCAACTCCAGATTATTTTGAATCTTTTGATTATGAGTTGGAAGAGGGTGTTTATTTCACTAATTATGATGCATTAATCGGTAGAAGTCCGTATGCCGTAATAGGAAAAACAATCAAAGACAAGTTATTTCCTTTTGAAAATCCTATTGGCAAGGATATTAAAATTAAAGGTGTACCATTTAAAGTTGTGGGTCTTTTGAAGGAAAAAGGTGCTGGAATGGGTGGAAATGATGAGGATGACTTAATAATTGTGCCTTTAACCACATTCAAAACAAGACTTACGAGCAATAGGTTTCCTGATAGAGTTTATTTAATAGTTGTGAAGTTTGATAGCATTAATAATATGAAAATGATTGAAAGACGATTGCAGGCATTATTAGAGGTGAGGCATAAAGTTTCCTTAAATGCAGATCCAGATTTTGAAATTATGAATCTTACTGAAATTGTAAATAAAATTAAATTAGTGGGTGTAATTTTAACAATTTTGTTGGCTTCCATTGCTTCAATTTCATTGTTTGTGGGGAGTATTGGAATTATGAATATGATGTTGACTTCTGTAACAGAGAGAACGAGGGAAATTGGTGTTAGAAAAGCAATTGGTGCAACAGATCATAATATATTGTTACAATTTTTGATGGAATCAATATTTATATCAATTGCAGGTGGTATATTTGGGATGATTGTTGGAATTATATTAGCAAAATTAGCAAGTTTTATTAGTGGATATACGGTGCCCATTAGTGCGATAACGGTGACAGTGTCTATATTTTCTGCTTTATTTGTTGGTGTGGTGAGTGGAATTGTGCCTGCATTAAAGGCAACAAAATTAAATACAATTGATGCTTTAAGATATAATTAGATGGTTAATAAAGAAATTTGATTTGCCAAATTGTTTAAACTTTTTTTTTCTAAATCTTCTTTTAATTTTTTAACTTCATTTTCCATTTTATCATATTCGTTATTTTTCATTTCAATTGCTCTTTTCATTGCCTCATATAAATCACCATACAAAATAGCATTGTTCTTTGTGAAGTTGTGTTTTTTTGCTAAATTTTCTTCAATTATTGGTATTTTGTGAAATCCAAGTGTTAAACCATAGGTGCCACTGGTTCCAAAATTCAAATATTTGTCGTAATCATCACATGTAGAATCTATATTCCATAAAATAAAATCTCCATTTTCGATAGCATTATAAAATGGTACACAACCAACACCTTTATTATAAAACTTTAAATAGCCTTCTAAATCTTTAAAATTGTATTTATCGTTTACACCCGTAAAAACAACTTCAAAATTAATTATGTTATTCTTTATAAGTTTTTTAATGGTTTCAAATAATAGGTCAAAATTTCGCAATTTACTTCCTTTCCATATTCCACCAGAGGCAATAAATTTAATTTTTTCATTTTTTTTATGTTTTTTAATTTTTCCAAAATAAGAGCAAGTTAAAAAAGGTAACTTTTCCACATTTGGTCTAATTGAAAAAACATGTTTTGCTTTTACTAAACTATTTCGCAAAGTTTTTAAATTTTCTCCAATGTTTAAGGTTTCTATAAAATCATGTTCCACATAAAATACATTATTTATTCCATAATTCTTTATATAAGTATTTATATTTGCGTATATACCATAAATATCCTTAAAAAAAGAATCAAAAATTGATGGAATGAAAATACTCTTATAATTAGTAAAAAATGAAGTTTTTTTAAGGGTCTCCAAAAAACTTTCCCGAGACACATAAAAAATTTCAACATTTTGTGAAAAATTAGTCCTTGTTAATGGATTCCCAAATGTTAATTTTTCAGTTTCAATAGATAAAAATAGGTGAACGTTATAACCAAGTCTTGAATAATAGTTGACGATGGATGGAAATACTTCTCCGTGCCAACAAACTTCAATTACTGCCACCGTATTATTTTGTATTTTTATTGTGGCAAATTTATTGTCTTGAATTTGATAATTAATTGCACGGATGGAAGGTGTGGCCGGAATTGGAAGTGGACTTTTTATTTTTCCATGTTTCTCTCGAAAATGTTTTTTATTTTTCTTCTTTGGAATAAACCAACAACAAATATTTATTAGTGTTTTATTCATACATTCCTCCAATTAAATTGTTGGAAAAATGTGCGAGATGTTGATTACTCTCTCTCTCTCTCTCTCTCTCTCTCTCTCTCTCTCTCTGGGTTGGCGAAGTTAAAAATCATACAATAAGAATTGTTTAATAAAAACTATGCTACAGGATAAAAATAAAAAGTAAAATAAAA
>JAITOR010000021.1 GCA_031289855.1 Rickettsiales bacterium | reverse complement strand
AATAAAAACATAATAAATAATGTAAAAAACGTATGAAAAAATATGAATTAAAAACTAAATAGATTATTAATTTGCTTTTTATTCATCATTATTTATCATTTAAATAAAAAAGGATTTTTATGTATGAATTGTCAAAATTAGCATTAGATCATGTTCAAAATCCAAGAAATGTAGGCAAATTAGATGAAAAAGATAAAAATGTTGGCACTGGCTTAGTTGGATCTGCCATATGTGGCGATATGTTGCAATTTTGGATAAAGGTTGAAAATAATGTGGTGACAGATGCAAAGTTCAAAACTTTTGGTTGTGGAGGTGCTATTTCTGCAAGTTCTCTCATGACGGAAAAAATAATTGGAAAAACCATTGAAGAAGCGAGGAAAATTTCAAATAAAGATCTGGTGAAGGAATTGGAACTTCCAGCATTAAAAATACATTGTTCGGTTATGGCGGAGGAGGCCATTGTAAAAGCAATAGAGAATTACAAAAATAAAAATTTATAATTCCCAATTTGCTTTTATTTCCAATATATCACTTTTTTTATATAAACCAAGTTTATACCTTTCCAGACCAGCCCAAGCCACCATAACACCATTATCAGTGCATAGTTTTATTGGTGGCGACATCACCTCCATATTATATTTAGCACATATTTCTTTCATGCCATTTTTTATGTATTGATTGGCACTTACACCGCCAGCAAAGACTAAATTTTTGACTTTAATGCCCGTAATAAGCACATTTTTAAATCTATCTTGCAAAATTTCCAATACCGTTTTTTGAAAACTTGCACTAATATCGCATTTATCTTGTTCAGTTATGGTTTGCATTTTTTCAGTTTGTAATCTAACGGCAGTTTTTAGACCTGAAAATGAAAAATTGTATTTATGTTCCTCTCTAACACCTTTCCCTATTGCATTTATCAAAGGTTTTACAAACTTATACCTATTTTCATCACCATTTTTTGCCAATTGCTCTATTTTTGGCCCCGCTGGATATTCTAAACCAAGCATTTGTCCCACCTTGTCAAAGCATTCGCCAAGACTATCATCTATCGTTTCGCCGATTTTTTTATAGTCACCGATGCCATTTGCAAGTATTATTTGTGTATGTCCTCCCGATATCAAAAAGGTTAAAAACGGAAATTGTATATTGTTTGTGAGACGAGTTGTAAGTAAATGCCCCTCCAAGTGATTTACGGGAATAAATGGTTTTTTCAAAACACTTGATAAAGTTTGCCCCATCAAAGCGCCAACCAATAGACCTCCCATAAGACCAGGACCTGTGGTGGTGGCGATTGCATCGATATCGACAAAGGTTAAATTGGCATCTTGTAATGTTTTTTCAATAACTTTGTCTATCACATCAAGATGATTACGACTTGCAACCTCAGGAATTACACCACCCCACACTTTGTGTATATCAATTTGTGAGACAATATTGTTTGCCAAAATATCTCTATTATCATTAACAATCGCAATCGCTGTTTCATCACAACTACTTTCAATTCCCAAAATCTTCATAATACGATTATAAAAGAAAATAATAATAAAAACAAATTAATCAATATAAACTAATTTGTTTTCATTATTACTTCAGTTATAATGTTTGTTTTTTTACAAGACATTTATTTCGACCAAGAGTTACTCAAAAAACATTACTACCATTAAAACTATCACTCCCCCCCCCTATGCTTCTTGATAGACTTCTTCCGCTGCTGGCGCCACCGGCTTTACTGCCTCTGCTACCACTTTTGCTACTGCCACTATCGCTATCTTCGCCATGTAATGATGCTGCTGCTACTTGTTTATCTGGTGGTGTCACTGCTGCTTCTAACCTTACATCAAGTAAACTACTATCCGACCTACTACCCCAAAGATCACAATCAGCATACATACCCTCCCACTTCAAACTATTCCCTGCACTACTCCCGTCGCTCCAAGTGTCTCGATCTATTCTCTTTTTAACTGCTCTTTTGGCTGCACTTATACCGCCAACTACTGCCCCAGCTACAGCACCGAGGCCAATGCCAATGGCTGCTCCAATATACCCACCAATTCTTTGAAATAGAACCGGAGCCGCAATCAATACCGCTGGTGCGAGTGGCCCAGTAAAAGCTGCTGCACCCAAAGCCGTTGCTATTCCCAAACCAGTTCCTGCAGCATATCCCGCCATATGACCTGCAGCAGAGCCCCACGCCATATATCTTTTTACTCTATTTCTAACACTTTCATGCCCTTTTTCGTCTTTTTCTTTCTTTCTCTTTTCTTTGAAATCATAGTATTTTCCTATACCAACACTGCTGGCGGTATTTCCTAAAAAAAATGAAGCCACACGATTCAATGCAAGTCTCCCCTTTGTTTGGCTTTTTGTCCTTCCCACCACACCTTGTCCCCAAAATTTTGCTGATAAACGTTTTCTGTCTCTCTCCTGTCTGGTTGCCCCGTTCAACTTACGCATAGGTTCGTGAGCATATTCCCACTTTTCAAGTGCTTTTCCACCAATAATCCTCGCCGCCGCCTCTCTTTTAAAAGATTCAAAGCCGCCCAGACCATTTCTCTCAAACATTATCTTTTTAAAAATCTCAATCTCTTTCGGAGTCTCCATCTTCTCACCAATCTTTTTATGTATTACAGGGAGAGATCCCCGGTTCTTCCTATCTATCACCGCCGCCAATAATCTATCCAACATTTCTTTTCTAGAAAGACTCTCATTGCTTAAAATTTCACGACCTTCTGCCTCCCTTACCACTCGAAATAAAAAACGTATTAGTTGTTTCTCAAATCGAGAAACCTCCCTACCTTCTTTATTTAAAAATAATTTTTCCCTCAGGGCTTTTTCCGTTTTGGTTAAAACTTGTTTTGGTCCTAACTCAATCGAGAGGGCTAGGAATAAATGATTTAGCAATTTAGGGTTCTTTACCCCTGTTGCTCCTGTTGTTGGTGTTCCTGCTGTTCCTGTTCCTGCTGTTCTTGTTCTTGGTGTTCCTGGTGTTCCCGTCCCTGGTGCTGCTGTTCTTGGTGCTGCTGTTCCTGTTCCTGCTGTTCTTGTTCTTGGTGTTCCTGGTGTTCCCGTCCCTGGTGCTGGTGTTGGTGTTGGTGCTACCGGTTTTGATATGTCATCAGAAAAATCAGAATAATAAATACTTTCAGAATCTACTACTGGTTTTACTGGTGCTGGCCTTGGTGGTGCTGGTACTGCCTTACTACTACTAGTTTCATAACTATCGCTACTCTCGCTCATATTTTTACAATTTTATTAAACATACCAACAATAATAACATAAAAAAAAAAAAAAGCAAGTTTACCATGTATTTATTTATTTTATTTAACTTATTTATTCATTATAAACTCTGTAAATATTTAGATTAAATTACAATTACAGTAACCATAATTTCGCCTAATTTTTATTTTCTTTTTTAATTTTTACCACTCCACGAATCGCTTCGCAATTGCTTATTTCCAAGATGAAAGATAATTACAAAAATCACACTAACTTTCCAGCAATTGTTCAAAAAATAATAATTTTTTCATTTTTTCTTGCTTTTTTAAAAAAATTTTATATTTTTCCTGTATTATAATAAATTTTTTAAAAAATGGAAGTAAAAAGAAGCAAAATTTTCAAAAATAATGTGTTTGATAATAAAAAAATGGAGAATTTTTTATCAAAAAATACTTATATTGCACTCCAAAATTGGATTTATCGTGATAAAAAAATTACACAAGAACAGGCAAATGAAATTGCTAATGCCATGAAGACTTGGGCAATTGGTGAGGGCGCAAATCATTTTACCCATTGGTTTCAACCTTTAACAGGTAAAACAGCCGAAAAACACAATACATTCATGACCTTGAATGATGACGGAGAAGCAATTGACAAGTTTGGTGGCGATGCACTAATTTCCGCAGAAGCAGATGGCTCATCATTTCCATCTGGTGGATTACGAGCGACTTTTGAAGCGAGGGGTTATGTGGCTTGGGACCCAACATCTCCTGTTTTTGTTTATGACGATAATGGAATTAAAACTTTGTGCATTCCTGCAACTTTTATCACCTATAATGGAGAATCCGTGGATCAAAAACTTCCACTTTTAAAATCCAAAGCAGTTTTAAGTGAAAAAGCGAAAGAATTGTTGAAATATTTTAATAGAGATGTGGAAAATGTAAAAATGACTGCTGGCCTAGAACAGGAATATTTTTTAATTGATAAAAATGATTATGAAAAAAGAGATGATATAAAAATGCTTGGTAGAAGTTTATTTGGCATTAGGGCACCAAAAACTCAACAATTACAAGACCAGTATTTTGGCTCCATCAAAGATAAAATTTTGAAATATATGGAAGAAGTTGGTGTTGAATGTGCTAAATATGGCATACCAATCACCACAAGACATAACGAAGTGGCTCCCAATCAATACGAATTTGCTCCATATTTTGAAGAAGACAATATAGCAAACGACCATAATCAATTGCAAATGACCATAATGAGTAAGATTGCTGAAAGACACGGATTGGTGGTTTTATTTCATGAAAAACCTTTTCACGATGTAAATGGTAGTGGAAAACACTTGAATTTTTCATTACAAGATAGTGATGGTGTAAATTTATTGCAATGCAAAAAAGAAAGAACTTTGGAATTTTTAACTTTTGTAACCGCAATAGTTCAAGCGGTTCACGATCATGCGGACTTGTTAATTTCTGGTATTGCAGTTTATGGAAATGAAGCAAGATTAGGAGGACATGAAGCGCCGCCCAGTATTTTGTCAATATTTCTTGGAAATTTTTTGGATAAAGCATTTAACACCATTGAAAAAAGTGACAAAATTGATGTGGAATTGGAGGCAAAAATTGGCTCGAATTTTAAAAAAATGCCAAACTTTGAAATAGAAAATACTGACAGAAATAGAACCTCACCTTTTGCATTTACGGGAAATAAATTTGAATTTAGAGCCGTCGGTTCTTCTCAAAATGCAGCAACACCAATGACGATTTTAAACACTATAATTGCAGATTCCATTGATAAAATTATACTTTTAATAAAAAAATATCAAAAAACTGAAAAAAAAGAAATTGCAATTTTAAAAGCTTTACAAGATGTAATTAAACGAACAAAAAACATTCGTTTTGAAAAGAATGGGTATAGCAAGGAATGGCAAAAAGAAGCAGAAAAAAGAGGCCTCTATGTCAATAAAAAACTTTTGACCGCATTGCAGGAATTTAAAACTGATGCAAATATTAAATTGTTCGAAAAATATGATATTTTGACTAATGTGGAATTAAACTCACGAAGCAGCGCTTGGGCTGACATTTACAACACAACTAAACTCATTGAAATCAATACATATTTGGAAATTTTGGAAAACAAAATAATTCCAGATGTTATAGGTTATAGAAGTTTTTTAATCAATAACATACAAATTGCAAAAGAAATTTTGCCAATTGGAGCCATTAGGGGCGAAAAAAAATTGCTTGAAGAATACGCTGATTTAATCAAAAAATTATTTGAAAAAAAGGATGAGTTATCAAAAAATAAGATAGTATTCAAAGATAAGAGCGAATTTGAAGCGATAAATTATTCCTATGAGAGCATTAATCCTGTAATAGGCGAAATTAGAAAAACATTGGATATGTTGGAGAAAAAAACTGGTGATAACCATTGGAGCATGTTAAAATATAAAAACTTAATATTTTATTAATCTAATGTAATAAGTGAAAATGTGAAACGATAACAAAAAATGGAGATTAAATTAAATCTCCATTTTTTCGAACAAAAAAATTTTAAATCAAATACATGATTTAAAAACTATTTCTTTTTTGTTCCTTTTTCTGCTGGTTTAGCTGCTGCTTTTGAAGCGCTGCATCCACATCCACATGCCATAGTATTACCTATAATTTGTTAACAACTGCAGTATATATATATAATATATTTTTTGCAAGTTTACCATGTATTTATTTATTTTATTTAACTTATTTATTCATTATAAACTCTGTAAATATTTAGATTAAATTACAATTATAGTAACCATAATTTTGTCTAATTTTTATTTTCTTTTTTAATTTTTACCACTCCACAAATCGCTTCGCAATTTACTCATTTCCGAGATGAAAAAAATTGCACAAAATCATACTAACCTTCTAATAAGTGTTAAAAACAATAATATTTTTTATTGCAAAAAAAATAATAATAAAAACAAATTAATTTTATTTTTATTATTATCTTCTTTTATTTATTTTTTTGCAAGTTATTTTTTATAACTTGTTTATTTTATCCTGCTGAGTAAGAAATCTTCGCGTGATAATGCTGGTTTAGGTGCTGGTTTAGGTGTTGGTTTAGGTGTTGGTTCCTCCTCTAATGGTGGTGATAATGATGCAAATGGTGCTGCTGGTGTTGGTTCGCTGTAAATGGTTCTTACTGATGGGAATAATTTGTCTCCCGGTTTGAATGGTGCTTGTGATACAAATGGTGCTGCTGGTTTAGGTGTTGGTTTAGGTGCTGGTTCCTCCTCTAATGGTGGTGGTAATGATGCAAATGGTGGTACAAATGGTGCTGCTGCTGGTTTAGGTGTTGGTGTTGGCGCTGATATTACATCATGCTCTATTATACGGTGCTTTATCAACCAAGACGTCCTCATTTTAGACAAAGAATCCGCCTTTTTTATAAATTTTTCAAAACCAAAACTCTTACCACAATCATATTTAAACAAAAGACTTCTTACCACTAAACCGCTTTTAGTAGTTGCATCTTTTGAAGTTAGATTTTTTTTTGCACTAAGTAAAAGAAAATCTAACACATCTTTTCTATTTTTAGGTGCTCCAATTTTACCATCCTCCCATCTCTCCTTATAGCCCGCCATAATATCTTTAGCATTTTTAAAACCTGAAATTTTCATAAAATACATTATTAATTGACGCTCAAATTTATCAACTTCTCGTTTCTTTTCATCATGAAATAATTCTACTCCCTTTATCGTTGTTGGCCAACTTCCAATACGTTTTACCGCTGCGACTGGCATAACCTTAGAAGGGGACTCTGGCGAACGAGATTCCCTATTACCAGAAGACTTCTTTTTTTGATTCTTCTTTTCTTGTTTAGCCTTCTTCTCTTGCTCCTTCTTTTCTTGTTTAGCCTTCTTTTCTTGTTTAGCCTTAGCCTTCTTTTCTTGAGATATCCTTATTCCGTAATCTTCACAATCTTCTGCAATAGATACTCCTGTATCATCATAATAACTCATATTTACAACCTTTTATTATTAAACATAATCAATATTATCACAAAAAAAAAAA
>JAITOR010000052.1 GCA_031289855.1 Rickettsiales bacterium | reverse complement strand
ATAAATAAAAGCACAACAGATATTTAATAACAATTTATTCATACAAACCTCCAAACAAATTGCTAAAGGAATAATGAATGATATGGATTGCCTTTTTTAAAAAACGTTGATGAGGAGAGTTCTTAATCTCTCTCTCTCTCTCTCTGGGTTGGCGAAGTTAAATTTCATAAAATAGTTAATTTATTATACATCCTCATTATTACAACAAAAAATTTAAAAGTAAAATAAAACTTAAATCTCTTTCCCTTCCTGTTTCCATTCTTCATATATACTTTGATTCCTTTTTGCTACAAAATCAAGTTCCTGCCATTGTTTTAACAATTCTTCCATATATTCCAAAGGTATCATATTCATTGTGTCACTTCCGCCTTTCAACAATGGTTCCGGATGTGTTTCAACAAACAAACCACCCACAAGTCCAGTGGATAAGGCAGCTCGTGCAATGTATGGCGCCATTCGTCCTTCACCACCACTTGAACTTCCATTGGCGGCTGGATTTTGCACGGCATGTGTAGCATCACATACAACGGGATAACCAGTTTCGGCCATTATTACATAGCTTCTTGTGTCCACCACCAATGCTCCATAACCAAAAGAGGAACCTCTTTCAGTCAACAAAACATTGTCATTTCCAACTTCTACATATTTTTCAATAATATTCTTCATTTCTTGTGGGGCTTGAAATTGTGCTTTTTTTAAGTTACAAGCCTTGCCAGTTTTTGCAATAGCCACTGACAAATCAGTTTGTCTAATTAAAAAGGCCGGTTGTTGTAACATATCAACATGTGAAGCCACCAATGCTGGTTGTTGATCGTTATGCACATCGGTCAAAACTGGAACTTTAAATGTTTTTCTAATTTCATCAAAAATTTCCATACCTTTTTCAAAACCAATGCCACGTTTTCCATTAATTGAATTTCTATTTGCTTTATCCCAAGATGCTTTAAATATATAAGGTATTTTTAATTTTTCAGTAATTTTAACAAGTTTTTCACAAATTTTTAAGGCTAAATCCCTATCTTGCAATTGACAAGGACCTGACATTAAGGCAAATGGCAAGTCATTACCAACAGTAACCTCATTTGTAATTCCGCCACCTACTTTTATATGTTTTATTTTCATAAAATGCAATTTTGTTTTACTTGGTTATATAAGATTTTAATAAAATTGCAATTTATTTTATTAACATTATTATCATCTTATGACACAATTTATAGACGAAGTTAATATAACAGTAAAGGCAGGAAATGGTGGTAATGGAGCAGTGAGTTTTCATAGAGCTAAATATCTTCCAAATGGTGGACCGGATGGTGGTGATGGAGGGAAGGGCGGAGATGTAATAATGATTTGTGTTGATAATATAAATACATTGCTTGATTTTCGATGGAAAAGAGAGTTTATCGCAAAAAATGGAGAAAATGGCAGAGGTGCCACAAGACATGGTTGTAGTGCTGATAATTTAATTATCAAAGTTCCAAAAGGCACACAAGTATATGTTGATGGAGTAATGATATTGGATTTTATTAAAGTAGGACAAGATGTGATGATTGCAAAGGGTGGAAATGGTGGTTGGGGAAATGACCACTTTAAATCGTCTATAAATCAAGCCCCAAGACATGCAAATCCTGGTCAAGAAGGCGAAGAATTTGAATTAAATTTAAAATTGAAAATTTTAAGCAATGTTGGACTTGTTGGACTTCCAAATGCCGGAAAATCAACATTTCTTTCAGTTGCAACAAATGCAAAACCGAAAATTGCAAATTATCCCTTTACAACATTAGAACCTCAATTGGGAGTGGCTAATATTGATAAATATGAATTTGTAATTGCTGATTTACCTGGACTTATTGAGGGAGCAAGTAATGGAAAAGGACTGGGAGATAGATTTTTAAAGCATACTGAACGATGCAATGTTTTGTTACATTTGATAGATATAAATAGTGAAGATATAGTAAAAGATTATAAAACCATAAGAAAAGAATTAAAAGGTTATAGTAAAATCTTAGAAGAAAAGGTTGAAATTATTGCCTTAACCAAAGTTGAAACCTTGCCAAAGGAAGATGTTGAAAAACAGAAGAAGAAATTACAAAAGGCAACAAAAAATAAGATTTTTGTCATATCAAGTGTGGCTAGAGTTGGCATTGAAGATATTTTAAGAGAACTAAAGGAGCAAGTCAAGGAATTTAAAGATGTCAAATAAAATTACGATTTACACTGATGGTTCATGCTTTGGAAATCCTGGAAAAGGTGGATGGGGAGCAATTTTGTTATATGAAGGGTTGAGGAAAGATTTATGTGGAAATGAAGAATATACAACAAATAATAAAATGGAATTGCAGGCCGTGATTGAGGCTTTGAAGGCAATAAAAAACAATTATGAAATTGATTTGTATACCGATAGTAATTATGTGAAAAATGGTATTACAGAGTGGATTTTTAAGTGGAAAAAAAACGGATGGAAAACTACAAGCAAATTGGCGGTAAAAAACAAAGAGCAATGGCAAGAATTGGATAATTTAGTTGAAAAATTTAAGATTAATTGGTTTTGGGTAAAGGGACATGCAGGAAATGAAATGAACGAAGAAGTGGATAAATTGGCAAGAAAAGGAATAATACAATAGGTAAAGTTAATCGAGAAAAAATTAAAAAAAGAACCTTGATGTTACATTAAAATTATGAGAAGAAAAATTATATTCATGTTCTGTCGTTTCAAATTCGGGATTATAAATGGTACCCTCAAAATCAATCCCCCCCCCACAAGTTACAGATTCAAAACCAGAACCATCCGTTCCATCACAAGATCCCTTAACAACTCTTGTAAACTTTTTCTTTATTTTTGTCATAAAAAACCCTTTATATCCAAAATATAAATTCGCCTTTCCCTCCGATAATGGATACACAAAACCAACAAAAATTTGCCCCGATGGAATAAGTTTTCCAGTATCCCCAACTAAATTCACTATTCTTGCATCAGAAAATCCAAATCCAAAACCAAAATATGGTCTAATTCTATCCTTTGGCACAGTCTGCTCCATGGTAACATTCAAAAAATACGATTTTATATTCAATTCAAGCAAAGGAGCAGTATTTCCTTTTAATATTTCAATACCATTCATTGTTTCCAATACAGCTCCCGTTTGTAAATATTCATTAAATGGTATTTTTTTGCTAGTGCCATCATCTGAGGAAATTTCAATTTTATCAAAATTGTCGGTAAATGTAATGATATCAAGCATTGTTTGTGAATATTCAAATTCAATTATTAAACCATTTAACCAATATAAACCAATACCAAAATTATATGAAAAATACATATCCGTCAATGATTTTGACATTTTCCAATTCTGTGAAGAATGGAAATGATCACCAGAAATTTCATCCTTTGCCTTTATTTTTATTGTTGGCACATAACTCATGTTAGATCCAAAATGTATAACTATATGTCCTTCATCCAATCTTGATTCCGGTTCAACTTCCGTATATTTTAATTCTCCTTTGTATTGATTCGGTATACCATCTTCCGTATTATTGGCTGAACTAAATTTCGCTTCATCATCCTTATTCAAAGACTCGGTTTTTAAGCCGTCAGGATAAAATAATCTTGTTGCTGCATTTATATTCGTTACATTCAACAAAAACAATAATAATAAAAATTTAAACAACGCTCCCATTGTCTAAATATTACATGTTTTATATTAAATTGCAATTTTAAAAATACATATTATCATATTAATTAAATAAATAAATTTTTTACTTATGACAAAAAAACCTGTTGTTCTATGTATTCTTGATGGTTGGGGAATTCCAACTGATGAAAAATATTCTGCAATCGCAAAAGCAAAAACACCTAACTACGATTCTTATTTAAAAGTCTATGCCAATTCACAACTTCAAGCAAGTGGCGAATTTGTTGGGCTCCCCGATGGTCAAATGGGAAATAGTGAGGTGGGACACACAAATATCGGTGCCGGAAGAGTTGTTTTGCAATCTCTCCCAATGATAAATAAGGATGTAAAAAACGATACACTTGCTTCAAGGCCAATAGTAAAAGATATCATAAAAAATCTAAAAGGAACATTACATTTGATAGGTTTATTGAGTGACGGAGGGGTTCATTCTCATATTAATCATATAATTTCAATCGCTCATACATTTCAAAAATTGGGTGTAAAAGTTAAATTGCATGCAATTTTAGATGGTAGAGATGTGGCACAAAAATCAGCATTGGATTTTTTACCAAAAGTTAATGATATTGACATTGCTACAATTGGTGGCAGATATTATGGTATGGATAGGGATAAAAATTGGGATAGGGTGCAAAAACATTATGATGCAATAATAAATGGCAAAGGTAATAATTTTAAAACCGCAAAGGATGTTATAGACAATGCTTACGAAAACAATATAACAGATGAATTTGTTGTGCCATCTATATTAGGAGATTATAAAGGGGTTGCAGAAGGTGATGGTTTTATATTTTGTAATTTTAGAGCTGATAGAGCAAGGCAAATTACAGAAGTATTAGCAAGTCCAAATTTTAAAGGTTTTGAAAGAAAATTGGTGAATTGGTCTGTAAAAGGACAATTAACGGAGTATAGTGAGGAACATAGCACATATTTATCGACAATTTACACACCTGATGAAATTAAAAATTCACTTGGAGAAGTAATTGCGAACAATGGCTTAAAACAATACAGAACGGCTGAAACTGAAAAATATCCACATGTAACATTCTTTTTTAATGGTGGAATTGAAAAACAATTTGAAGGTGAGGATAGAAAAATTGTGCCTTCTCCAAAGGTTGCAACCTATGATTTACAACCTGAAATGTCAGCACCAAATGTAAAACAAAGCGTTTTGGATGCTTTAGATAGTAATTACAATCTAATAGTTGTAAATTTTGCTAATACCGACATGGTGGGACATACTGGAATTATGGATGCAGCCGTAAAGGCCTGTGAGGAGGTCGATAAAGATGTGGGTGAAATTGTTAAAAAAGTTCAAGAAAAAAATGGTATAATCTTCATAACTGCCGACCACGGTAATGTTGAAAAAATGTTTGATGATAAAACAAATCAACCTTTTACGGCTCACACCACAAATCCCGTACCTTTTATCATGATAGGACAAGAAGGAAAATTGAGTGATGGAAGTCTATGTGATATCGCACCTACAATTTTAAAAACTATGGGGATAGAACCACCAAAAGAAATGACAGGAAAGATTTTAATCAAATAGTTCAATAATATTTAAAATTTTCACCTAAATATATCCTTCTAACATTATCATTTGCTTTAATTTCATCAGGATTTCCTGAGGCTAAAATTTGCCCATCATACACAATGTAAGCCTTATCCACAATACTCAGTGTTTCTCGAACGTTGTGGTCGGTTATCAAAACACCAATTCCCATTGATTTTAAATGTTTCACCACCTGCATAATGTCATTCACAGCGATTGGATCTACACCAGCAAAAGGTTCGTCTAATAAAATGAATTTCGGTTCATTTGCCAATGCTCTTGCAATTTCTACTCTTCTCCTTTCACCACCGGATAATGCCAATGCTGGTGTTTTTCTTAAATGTTCTATTGAAAACTCCTTTAATAAATTTAGCAATCTCTTAACTCGCTCCTTTTTATTTTTGAATTTTATCTCTAAAACAGCTAAAATATTTTCCTCCACCGACAGACCTTTGAATATGGAATTTTCTTGTGGTAAATAACCAATTCCTTGTTTTGCTCGCTCATACATTGGTAGATGTATTATGTCATTATTGTTATATAAAATTTGTCCATCATTGGCTTTAATCAAACCCACTATTATGTAAAAAAGTGTAGTTTTCCCTGCCCCATTTGGACCCAATAACCCCACCACTTCTCCGTTTTTTATACTCAAATTTACATCTCTCAAAACAAGTTTTGTGCCATAACTTTTCTTAATATTTTTTACTTCTATTTTGTCAACCATCATTATCCTTTTTGTAAAATTTTTTATTTCGTAGTAATATGTAAAAAAAATATGCAAAAAATCTTTCATACATTATGTATGGTAATTTATTAAAAATAAAAGTAAAATTATATTTTAAATATGTGTTTTTAATTATTTTTGTTTCAATAATTTCCATTTCATTCTCGTTTTTTAATAATATTATTCTCATAAAACAATTATACAATAAGAATGATAATGATGGAAGTACAAAAAGAAAATAAATTTTCATTGCAAAATAAACGAATTAAACAATTAACTTCAATTCTTCAACATTACTTACAGTCATCGCTTCAATATTAACATCTTTCACTGTTCTTCCCACCATTGGTGCAAGTGTTTTGTTGCCAAATTCAACAATTTTTGACACTCCTTCTTTTTCAAATAATAGAATAGTTTCTCGCCATCTAACTGTGTTATTTATTTGGGTCAATAAATTTTGTTTAACTCTATCAACATCTTGTGTAATTCTTGCATCCACATTTGACACAAATTTAACCAATGGAACATTGATTTTTACTGCATTTAATGCATCTTGCATCACATCAACTGCTGACGACATTAATTTTGAATGAAATGCACCGCTGACATTTAACTTTACAGCCTTTTTAAAACCTGCATCTTTTGCAATTTCAACGGCCTTATTTACTAAACTATCACTGCCACTAATAACAACTTGCCCATTCGCATTATCATTCGCGATTTGAATACATTCTTTATCTGCACCATTCCTTAAATTTACAACAAAATTTTGCACTTGTTCTATTGTTCCACCAAGTAAAGCACACATTCCACCACCTTCCATTAAAGTTGCTTCCGAAAACGCTTTACCTCTTATTTTTAATAATTTAGCCGTATCACTTAAAGTCAAGGCTCCTGATGCACAAAGTGCCGTATATTCACCCAAAGAATGTCCCGCGACATAATCACATAAATCATTTATTTTTTTACCACTTTCCTTTTCCAATGTCCTTAAAATTGCAATTGACACGCACATAATGGCTGGTTGTGCATTTTCAGTATCAGTTAAAATTTCCTGCGGTCCTTCAAAAATAATATTAGATAGACCAAATTTCAAAATATCGTCCACCTCTTGAAAAACTCTTTTTGCCACATCAAAATTGTTAAAAAAATCCTTTCCCATACCAATTACTTGCGAACCTTGTCCTGGAAATACAAATGCTTTGCTCATATTATTATCTTTTATTGTAATTAAATAATAATTACAAATAATGAAAAATCAAATTAAATTGTTTTTTATAAAATGCCTTTTATACTTCATCTTATGAAAGATTTAAATATTGCTATTGGAACCATAAAACACACTTTACAAATTAATAGTGAGGAAGAACAACTTTTTTTAGAAATATCAAACATTTTAAATAAAAAAATAAATAATTTGAGATTTCAAACGGGAATTGATGACTTGTTATTAATTTTCATTGTTACATTAATCAACTCAAATAAAGAAAATAAAATATTTGATAATTTTGAAAACAAGATTATTCAGCTTTTAAAAAAAATTGCTCCAATTTTTTTAGGCATCAAAAATTCTTCAAAAGATTTATTAGATACCAAAAACTTAATTCATCAATTAATTTTGAGTTCTTTATTTATAGAAAATAAAACAAAAGAATTGCAAGTAACTTCGCCACAAACAGAGGATAAGTTTTCACAGGAAAAAGAGGAAGAAATAATTAAAGATTATAACGAAATTATAGATTTTATTAAAAAACTCACAATGGATATTAACAATGGCAAATAATGATACTTCTGATAAAAAGATATTTTTTACATTTATATTGTTTATTGTATTTTTTACATTTATATTGTTTAAACTTTATCGTCTATCAATTATAAGCAACGAATATTATAGAAATTTATCATACAATAATACCATTAAAAAAATAATTATTCCACCTTTAAGAGGATATATTTTTGATAGAGATGGAAATAAATTGGTTGAAAATGATTTTAATTATTTAATCAAAAGAGATAATAAAATAAATAACATTAAAGAATGGAATGAATTAGTGAAAATAAATGCTAAATTATATGACAGTGATATTAATATAGAAAAAGAATACATTAGAAGTTATATATATCCAACCACTTTTTCACATATACTTGGTTATACATCAAAAATTTCTTCACAGGAACTTAAAAAATACAAACTACCAAAAGAACTATTGATGCATCCAAAATTTAGGGTTGGAAGAGGGGGTATAGAGAAAATTTATAACACCATTTTATTGGGTAAATCTGGTTATATAAGATATGAAACAAATATTTTTGGAGAATCCACAAGACAATTGTCAACCGTTGAACCGAAAATTGGAAAAAATATAAAACTAACTTTATCCCTAAAACTTCAACAATTTGTAGAAAAAAGAATGAATAATGTAAGTGGCGCAATAATCGTTATGAATGTAAAAACCGGTGAAATTTTATCTATGTTTTCTAATCCAAAATATGATTTAAACAAAGTAAATGATGAAAATGTTGTTAATTATTGGAATGTTTTAATAAATGATGTTAAAAAACCATTATTAAATAAGGCCGTGAGCGGCTTATATCCTCCAGGTTCAACTTTTAAACTTATAACCGCAATTGCCGGACTTGAAAGTGGCTGGAATCCAGAAAAAAAAGTTATCTGCAAGGGCGAGAAAAAAGTAGATAAAAATAGAATTTTACATTGTTGGAAAGAAAAAGGGCATGGAAATCTTAATTTAGTTGGAGCAATCAAACATTCTTGCAATATTTATTTAAATGAAGTGGGTTCATTTGCAACAATTGATAAAATTTATGAAACTGCTACAAAATTTGGATTTGGTGAAAAATTTGAAATGGATGTATTGGATATAAAAAAAGGAACCATACCAAACAGGGAATGGAAAAAACAAAGATTTAATGATGTATGGGTAAAAGGAGATACTACAAATATTAGTATAGGACAAGGATTTTTAAATGTTACTCCATTAGAATTAGTTGTTATGACCGCAAGAATTGCAAACGAAGGATATCCAATTAAACCATACATAACAATGGATAGCGCCACGCAAGATTATAACAAAAAATTATTTGTTAATGATATAAGAGTGGCATCTAAAAAAAATTTAGAAATTGTAAAAGAAGGTATGTTTAAGGTTGTAAATGAACCAGGTGGAACTACTTATTGGAGTAAAATTTGGAAAAAGGATTATGAAATGGCTGGAAAAACTGGTACAGCACAAGTGGTTAACAAGGAAGTAATGAAAATGTTACAAAAAAGTGGATCTGATGTTTCAAGATTGAAAAATCATGGATTGTTTGTGGCATTTGCGCCTTTTAAAGAACCAGAATATGCAATTGTTGTGATAACTGAATTTGGAGAAAGTGGAAGTGGATCTGCAGCACCAATGGCGAAAGATATTTTATTGTATGCACAAGAAAACAAAGTTGCAAACAATGGGGGGGGGGGGGGTGAAAGTGAAAATATT
>JAITOR010000031.1 GCA_031289855.1 Rickettsiales bacterium | reverse complement strand
TTATCAATTTTGTATAACTTTCTGGATATAAAATATTTGCTGGCTCATTTATCAAATCTCTGCACAAAAATACATTATTTGTTATAATTTCTCTTTCTTTAAAGGTCTTTGCTGCTTCTTTTTCATTGGTTATAAAATTTATTTCAGTAAAAGGATTTGCTTTATCTTTTGCTTTATCTTTTGACATGTATTTTGTGAATTCATAACTACTCAATAAAAAACCTTCAGCAAAATCTAAAACTTCTTCTGATTTTTTTGGAAAAGTAATTTTATCTTTTTCAATAAGTGTATTGTATAAAATGCTAATTTTACCACTTATTTTTAAATTTTTTAATGCTTTAAAAAGGGAATGCCCTGCTGATTGACATCTGCATTCTGCATAACCGGTCAATTTTGATTTTTCTTTATCCGCCTCCCCAACTCCAAAAAATATTATTTTACCGAAAGAAGAAGAAACTGTGGCAATTTGATAATTTTTACCTTTAAAATCACTGTCATAAACCGCCTGTTGTAATGGATTTTTTTCACATAAACAAATTTCGCCGCACTTACAATTTGTTTCACATTCGCAGATACCATTCTTTTTTACATAATTTTCCACAAAATTTTGACTAACAACGGACACCAAAACTTTTCCTTTAAATTCTTTTAAGGACTCAATAGAAGTAAAATTTATTTTCATAAAACGAAATTATTGTTATTTAAACTGGATGATAATACAGAAAAAATAAAAAACAATTTATTTTATCAAGATTTTATTTAAAAATATGCTATTATTTTTTATTTCATTGACTTTTTTTATGATATAACTTGGTTCAAAGTCCGCATAACAACATATGTCTATGAAATCTTTATTCGATAAACTCAACCATATAACGGCACTTGACCTGAAACTTTTTGCCAATGCTTTGTTTGATTGGGATTTTAAATCCTCCAAAGATTGTATTATCACCATCCTCCACAATGAAATTAAATCACTATTCATCTTTTCGTTATAATTTTCTATTAAAAAATCTTCGTCCATTTCCATATATTCTTTCATATTCAATACCTTTTTTGTTACATGGTAAGTATTTATCGAAAAAATGATTTAGGGAAGTACATAAAAAAAATAAATTTAATAAAGTGTGTTTTTTAAAGAAGCGGATGGTGATTATTTTTTTTATATTAGTCCTTTTAGAAAGTTTATATTAAAAAATCAATATTTAAATTGGAAGATATAGAGGAGTTTAGAAAAAATAGGGGTGATGTGGAGGGTGGGGATTTTGAAAGGATATTGGATGATAAGGTAATTTATAATGATGATTATTTGAATTTTATTGAAAGCAATAGGTCGGGGATAGGTGGGGAAAAAAAGATTTTAGAAAATAAGTTGTTGCTCAGGGAAGAAAAGAAGAGACAAAAGGAATAGTACTATCAGCGATGGGTTAGTTGGTGTAATAGAGGAAAATTAACACAAAATTTGTTCAATAAGTTTTATATTTATTGTGATATGATAGAGCCCTATATTGTTATTAATATATAGGGCTTTATTTATCAAGTAAATTTATTATGTTTTTTATTAAAGAAAGGAGCAACATTCACCATTGAAGTGTTGTGAATTGGAGAAAATTGGTCAATTTTATGCCTGTTCTTATCAGATGGTTTAGCCCTTCATTTTTTATGATTAACAGATTTATTTTTACTTAATATAAATTGATAATTCAAATTAGAAAATAAGGGTGAATTAAAATAATTTAATTATTTTTTTGTTAATTTTTCAACTATATATTGTTGCACCATTGATAATGTATTGTTAAAAACCCAATAAAGTAATAATCCAGTTGGCATTCCATTGAATAAAAACAAAAACATGAATGGCATAATTTTTGTGGCCGTTACCATTTCAGCCTTGTTATCACTACTTCCGGCCATTTTTTGTTGTAGCCAAGTGGTAAGAGCCATTAAACATGGCAAAAATCCAATTTCTAAAAAACTCACTTGAAATGGCAATAATCCAAATAAATTGAATATATTTGTGGGGTCTTTCGCTGCTAAATCTTTTATATAACCAAAAAATGGTGCTTGCCTCATGTCAATTGATATTGAAAAAACCTTATACAAAGAAAACAAAATTGGTATTTGAATTAGCATCGGCAAACAACCGGACAATGGATTTACTTTTTCCTTTTTATACAATTCCACCGTTTCCTTATTTATCATCGCCTTATTATCGCCATATCGTTTTTTAATGCCATCAATTTTTGGTTGCATTAATTTTATTTTTGCCATTGATTTATATGATTTGTTCGATAATGGAAATAATACACTTTTTATCAATAAAGTTAAAAGTATGATTGCCATACCAAAATTTCCTGTAAAATTATAAAAAACTTTTAATAATGAATACATAGGTTTTGTCAAAAAATAATACCAACCAAAATCTACGGACCTATCGAATAGAGGTAAGTCATATTTTGCCACATATTCATCCAACAATTTTAAAACTTTCGCACCAGTAAAAATGTGTGAAATGGTTTTAATCTCTTCTCCGTTTGCAATTTCCTTATTTTTTGTTCTAAATTCTATTGTGTAAAAAAAATCTTCCTGTGAATATATATTGGTGGAATAATCGCCAGTTATGGCCACAAGCCAATATTTATCCGTCCAACCAGCCCATTTTACATCATCAAAATGAATATCTTTTTTTTTGAATTTTGCATATTTTACTTCTTCCACTTCATTATTTATTGCGCCAACAAAACCTGCATGAACAGTATTTTCTGCATCTCCTTCGTGTTTTTTTGTTAATAAATTCTTTGTTCTTGCAATAATTGTTTTTTTACCATTATTTTTAATGGTTTGCTCCACATTAAACATATAATTTTCATCAATGGAAACTTTTACTTCAAATAAAATTTTATCTTTATTTGTGTGAGTAAAAATTATAGATTTTCCCACTTCCAATAAATCACCACTGGCTTTCCATATAGTATTTTTTGTGGGAAAATCAGTATCTTCGCCAGCAAAATTATATGAAAAATAAAAAGCGTTACTTTCGTTATGAGAATTTAGTAATTTAATTTTTTCTTCATCATTGAGTGTTTTTTTATATTTATTTAGGGTCAAATCATCAAAAGTAAGGCCTTGCAAATTTATAGTTCCAGCCAGCAAAGGGGTATTGATTTTTACTCTTTTGTTAACGACTTTTTCATTTTTAATTTCTTCCTCTTTTTTTATTTCCTTAATTTCTTCTTTTTTTGGTTCAACATTTTTTTCAACTTGCTTTGCGACCAATTCTTCTTTAATGGGAGTTGGTAAAGTTTTGTTGCCATACCATCTCATCCATACAATTATTGCAAATGTTGAAAGTAAGGTTGCGACCAAAATTCTAACATCGTCATTATTCTTTTTTTTCATATTCAAACATTATTTATAATTAATAGAGTTGTATAGTATAAAAATAAAAAATCAAATTATCATAAAAAGCCATCTTATTTTTATTTGAATTTATTTAATTCATGTTTATAATAGACTTATGACGAATGTTCCGGTTTTTTTGGCCAGCAATGATAATTATGCTCCATTTGTAGCAACAACGATTGCCAGCATATGTTACAATACAAAATCTTTTGTTGAATTTTACATATTGGACAATGAAATCAGTAATTTTCATAAAAAACAAATTGAAACTTTAAAAGAAAAATTTGATAATTTTTCCATTGAATTTTTGCAGGTAAAACCTGATTTGTTTAAGGATTTTTCATTTGGCCTATCCCATATTTCGCTCGATATGTATTCAAGATTTTTTATGTTTGATATGAAACCAAATTTGAAGAAGGCTATATATATTGATTTGGATGTGGTGGTGCTTGGGGATATTATTGACCTATATAATGAAAATTTGGACGGGAAAGTTTTGGGCGCCATACATGTAAAATTGCCTAAAAAACGAAAATTTAATTATTTGCAAAAAATTATGCAAATACCAGAAGAACATCTATATTTTAATAGCGGTGTCTTAATTTTTGATTGTGAAAAAATTAGTAAAAATTTTGCGAAAGAAATGCTTGAATTACTCGCAAAGTATAAAAATGTAGTAAGATTTGGTGATCAAGACACTTTAAATAAGTATTTTACCGGCAATTATAAAACTTTAAGTAATAAATACAACTTTACAAATAGACATATACAATATGGTTTTAAGGAAAAAGATATTGTGATACGACATTTTGAGGGGGCAAAAAAACCTTGGAATTCCAGTAGATGGTTTAGAGGCGATAAAATGTTAAATTTTAAAGATTGGTGGTATTTTGCTAATATGACCTCATTTTATAGTGGATTACAGGCAGATTTCATGGCGAGTAAAATTGAAGAAGATAAGTTTGAAAAAAGAAAAAGTTGGGTCAAAAAAACATTTATTTTTTTAATATTGAGTGTGACAGTTGCTTTTTTTGATATACTTTTTATAATTTTAATTACATCCTTTTTTTAAATAAAATTTATACATGTAATAACTTATTTCATGTTTTTTTCAAATTATACTCCTATATTTTGTTAATATTTATTTATATTATACATCATAAGTGTAAAGTATGGAAGTACATAAAAAAATAAATTTTATTTATTTTTTTTAAATGTAGTCAAATTTTTTTCTTGACATTTAAAAAAAAATATTTTACATTACCAACAATGAAAGTTTTGAATAAATTTTTCGTATCTGTTTTGAGTATTGCAAAATGTATGAATTGTTGCAATATGATGTCTATGTGTATGCTCACAAGAGCATAGTAAATTCCCTGAATATGGTTTCCATATTTTGATTTGAGGGCAAAAGTCCAACAATAATCACAAAAATTAATATAATACAATAAATATATAAATAGGTGTTATATTTAAAAAAAATAATAAATTTAAGAGGTATAATATGTCTAAGATAGATAATAAATTAAAATTAGAAACTTTGTTTTTACATGGTGGACAAGAGCCAGATCCCACAACAGGTGCAAGAGCAGTGCCAATTTATCAAACTACGGCCTATAATTTCAAAAATACAGACCATGCGGCTAATTTGTTTGCATTAAAGGAATTTGGAAACATTTATGGTCGTTTGCAAAATCCAACCGTTGAGGTATTAGAAAAGAGGATTGCACTATTGGATGGTGGTGTGGGTGCATTGGCAGTTGCCAGTGGTCAAAGTGCCATTACTTTTTCATTATTGAATATACTTCAAGGTGGCGATGAAATCGTGGCATTTGATAATTTATATGGTGGAACATATAATTTGTTGCACTATACATTTGCAAGATGGGGAATTAAAACTACATTTGTAAAATCAAATGACATAGAAGCATTAAAAAAAGCAATTACTCCAAAAACAAAAGTGGTATATGCTGAGAGTCTTGGTAATCCAAAACTTGATGTGGCAGATGTAGAGGCAACCGCAAAAGTTGCTCATGATAACGGAATACCATTAATCATTGATAATACGTCATCTCCATACACATTTAGACCCATACAATATGGAGCAGATATAGTTGTATATTCGGCTACAAAATTTTTGGGTGGACATGGGACTACATTGGGTGGTATCATAGTTGATTCTGGAAAATTTGATTGGACAAATGGTAAATTTCCGTTAATTGCTGCGCCAGATCCAAGTTATCACGATTTAAACTTTGTTGAAGCCTTAAAACCGCTTGGTAATATTGCATATATAATTAAAGCAAGAACAATTTTACTTAGGGACTTGGGGGCAATTTTATCACCATTTAGCGCGTTTTTATTGTTACAAGGTATTGAAACATTGCATTTAAGAATAGAACAGCATTCTAAAAATGCTTTGGAAGTGGCGAAATTTTTAAAATCACATCCAAAGGTTGCATGGGTAAATTATCCGGGATTGGATGATAGCCCTGAAAAAGAAAGAGTTAAAAAATATCTGAAACATGGAGCAGGTGGATTGGTTGGATTTGGTGTAAAAGGTGGTGTGGAGGCTGGTAAGAAATTTATAAATTCTTTGGAACTCATATCACATCTTGCAAATATCGGTGATGCGAAGTCTCTTGCAATACATCCTGCATCCACAACCCATCAACAACTCACTGAAAAAGAACAATTAGCAACCGGTGTTACACCTGATTTCGTTAGACTTTCAATAGGTATTGAAAATGTTGATGATATAATTGCTGATATTAAACAAGCATTAGAAAAATAATTCGTGATAGGGTAATACTTTGTGTATTACCCTTTTATTAATAAAAGATAAGGTAATATGTCCAAAAAAGAATGTCATTCCTGTAATTCATGTGGTACTCAATCATGTAGAAATGCAAGTAAACAATATCCTAATTTTTGTCCCACTGGTCTTTGGACTAAAAAGGAAATTGATGAAGTTACAGATCTCATAAAAAATGATAAGAAAATAAGTGATTTATATTTAAAGGCTGCAGAGATAGAAGGCACAACATATGGTAAATTATCAAGGGTTGAAGAGACTATTGAAATTATAAAAAGATGCAAATTCAAATATGTTGGTATAGCAACCTGCTTTGGTTTAATCAATGAAACTAAAATTTTTTGTGACATTCTTAAAAAAAATGATATAAATTTTTATGTTGTATGTTGCAAAATTGGTTATACAGATAAAAATGCGATTGGAATTCCTAATGAGCATAAAGTAAATAAGGGGAAAGAACATGAAACTATGTGTAACCCAATCTTGCAAGCAAAAACTTTGGCAAAAGTGAAGACTGATTTTAATATAGTAATTGGATTGTGTGTGGGGCATGATGCTATTTTCAATATGTATTCAAAGGTACCGACCACAACACTCATAGTAAAAGACAGAGTTCTTTGTCATAATCCTGTGGGGGCTTTGTATACTGCAAATACAATTTATTCACGATTTAAATGATTCTTGCAATATACCCATTCTTACTATTTTTTTCATCTTCTCAATTGCCCTTGCCTCAATCTGTCTTGCCCTTTCGCTTGAAATATTCAATTGTTTGCCAATTTCCACCAATGTTGCTGGACTATCAGTTATATATCTCATTTTAATAACCTTTTGCTCTTTATCATCCAAACCACCAATCGCCTTTCGCAACAATTCCTGCTTTTTTTTATTTTCTCTTCTGCTATCAACAATCACATCAACTGCTGCTTGTTTTGCTGGCAATAAATCAATTATTTCGCAACTTTCGTCATCACCATTAATTTTCTTAGCATTTAAGGATATATCACCCTTTGTGAGTCTTTTATTCATTTCAACTATATACTCTTCACTGGCCCCCAACATTTCACTTGCTTTTTTAACTTCTTCATTTCCAAAACATTTTTTACCACTATAATCTAATATATATTTTTTAACCTTCCCTAAATTAAAAAATACTTTTTTTTGCATACTACTTGTGCCAATTTTAACAATGGACCACATTTTTAATATGTATTCTTGTATATAGGCGCGAATCCACCATATAGAATATGTGGCCAGTTTATATCCCTTTTTATAATCAAATGTCTTTATGGCCCTCATAAGTCCAACATTTCCTTCTCCAATCAAATCCATCATAGGAAGACCATAATTTTTATACTTATTGGCAATCTTTACCACAAGCCTTAAATGGCTGCTAACTAATATTTTTGCTGCTTCAATATTGCCTAATGCCATTTCAACATAGTATTTCTTTTCCTCTTCATCTGTTAGCATCGGTAATCTATTCACTTCACTAATATAGTGAAGCAAAGAAGACTCGCTTTTTGTCAAAATTATTTCACTCATAATTATATGATATTATAAAAATAAAATTTGTCAAGTACATATTAAATTTTTGCATCTTTGTATGCTTTTTCAAAACCTTCCACGCATCTTTCAATTGTGGCATCATCACAACAACAAGACACTCTCATATATCCTGATGTGCCAAATGGTGTTCCTGGAGTGCAGATTACATTATATTTTGCCAAATATTCTTTGCAAAATTTAACGTCATCAGTAATTGGTGTCTTTGGAAATAAGTAAAAAGTTCCTTCTGGATCATTAACTTCATAACCGATTTTTCTCAAAATTGCCACCACTTTATCCATTTTAACTTTATATTTGCTTAAATCACTTGTTAAACCAAAAGAATTTAAAAGTCCTTTCTGCTCCAATACTGGTGCTTCCGTAATCAAAAGCATATTAACAAAAAATATTCCTTTATTTATCTCATCTAAATTTTTCATTTTAGGGTTTGTAATAATAAAACCAATTCTTGCAGCTGGTGCAGACATGTTTTTTGATACGGAAGATACCCAAATACAATTATCAAAAATTTTAAATACTGACGGAACTTTTTTGCCAAAACTTATATCTCTATATGGCTCATCGGATAAAATCACTGCATCGCTATTCTTTTTTTTCAATAAATCAGCCAATTTTTTCAAGGTTGATTCAGGATAAATTTTACCCGATGGATTATTTGGAGAATTTAATATTATAAGTTTTGTTTTAAGTGTAAGTGCTTTTTCAATGTTTTCAATACTTAAATCTAAGTTGCTATCACCATTAACTATCACCGGTACTCCACCATGTATTTCTATGATATCCGCATAACATGGAAAATATGGAGTATTGATAATTACTTCATCTCCTTGTTCTAAAAATGCTCTCACCACCACATTCAAACCAGTTTCCGCACCACATGTGAGAAGCACATTTTCGATTGGGATTTGTGTTTCTTGTTGTTTCGAAATTACTTCGGCAACTTTTTTTCTTACCTCTGGAAGGCCGGCAAATGGCACATATTTAAAATTTAAATCAGGTGCATCCAATGCCTTTTGTATTCCCTCCTTAAATTCGATTGGAGAAGGTAAATCTGGATTTCCAATGGAAAAATCACAAACTTTATCCTTTCCATACTTTTCTTTTAACTGATTTGCGATAAAAACAACTTCATCGAATACTGATCCCTTTTCAATTGTTTTTTTTACATAGCTCGAAATAGACATAATACCTCCTATTTAATTTTCTTTTTTAATTCTTTAATAAATTCTTTATATCCAAGTTTTTGAATACTTCCACCCACATCTGTTCTTTGGCTACCAATAAAACTTATACCTTCGGGTATAATATCTATGATTAAAAATTTACCATTTTTATTTGTAATTCTAAAATCAACACTCAATGAAGTTCCGGTTGCATCTTTTGTATCTATGTTGACAATTGAAATTGTTTTACTTTTTTCATCAACTTTTGTAATTTTTGCTCGTTTGCTGTAATCTTTGATTTTTGATACATAATTTTGCAACAAATATTTTGAATACAAAATTTTAAATTCTTGTTTTTCAACTTCATTTAAACTTTTTGCGTTTACACCCAAGACGAAATTTGAAATCCAATCTATATCAATATTATTATTTATAAAATCCAAATATTTCCTATTGTCATCTTTCTCCACTAAAATTTTATTGGTTTGCTCTATCAAATTATTGATAAAATCTCTACCATCAGCAAAAGCAAAGGTTGTTAAAATTGTAAAAATTAATAAAATTTTCTTAAACATAAAAATACAATTATTGTTCATACATAAATTATCATATTATTTTTCAATAAAAGCAAATTTTTTGAAAATGGAAAATTTGATTAAAACTTATTGTGGTAAAATAGAATGATATAGGATATTGATAAAAATCAAAGAAAATTATTTTACTTTATGTACTTCCCAAAATAAAAATAATAGTTCATAATAGTGTTATGTTAAATTTAAAGAATATTATTAAAACAAATCCCATCATTTCATTGATTTTTGATGATGAAGTTATACAAAACAAATCTGGCAATCGCCTTAGTGATTTGCAACTACAGACCAATTCTTATAATGGAGTAATTCCAGTGATTTATGGCACGGTTCGGCTTGCTGGCAACATTATATGGCAAACCAATCTATTAGAGGTAGAAAATAATTACACTCAATATCATGGAAACCTGCAACAAAATATCACAAAATATGAATATTTTATTAATATCGCAATAGGTATTTGCAATGGTGAATGTATTTTGAAAAATATTTATGTTGATGATGTGTTGATTGACATTGAAAAATATTCTTATCGTTTCTATAATGGTAGTGAAGGACAAATGCCAGATTTATTGATGCCAAACATTGCCTATCGTGGACTTTGTTATATTGTGTTTGAAAATTTTCCACTGGCGGAATTTAATAATAAAATTCCTACTTTTAATTTTGAAATATCTAAAATTGCCACCAATGAAAACGATATTGAAAATAAAATAAACGCTGTAAATATAATACCAGGTTATGGTGAATTCATTTATGCTCCCGAAATTATAAAAAAACACAATGGAATTTTGCAGTATGGAGTGTGGCATTCCAATGGAGAACTGGTAAATATTAATCAAAACAATAACCAAAATGTTTCTGATGCAGTTTTATCCATACAACAATTGAAAAAATCATTGCCAAATTGCAATTGGATAAGTCCGTCGGTGGCTTGGTTTTGCAATAGTTTAAATATTGCAAATTGTAATATTGAGCCAAAATGTGATTTTAATACACCGATAACTTTTGAACCTTATACTTGGCAAGTTGGTGAGAAAACAAGGTTAAATGCTAATGTAGTAAATAGGTATGGTGGAACGATTTGTGATATGGCGATTGTAAATTATTTTGCATATTTGAAGGAAATGGGTTTCAAAAACATGTTTTATCCTATTTTGTTAATGGATTTGGCGGATAAACCTTGGCGAGGTTATTTAACTGGTAATACAAATAATTTAGCAACATTTTTTACCAAATATAATAACTTTATTTTGCATTATGCAACTTTATTGCAGGGAAAAGTTGATTGTTTTTTGATAGGTAGTGAATTAATAGGGATTACGAAAATTCCAGGTGCAATTGGGTATTTAGTCAATTTAGCAGCACAGGTCAAAGCGATATTAGGTCAAAATGTTTTAGTGAGTTATACGGCAAATTGGAATGAATATGCTGATTTGGGGGAACTGTGGAGTAGTTCATTCATTGATTTTGTTGGTATAAATATGTATATTCCACTAACAAATGATATACAGGAAAACATAACAAAACAGAGCATTGTCGATGCTTGGAGTGAAATAAATTTGGTAAATTTTGGTAAAAAGATTTGGTTTTGTGAATATGGATTTGCGAGTGTAAATTGTACATCCAATGAACCAAGTAATGGTGTATTGCCAGATTTAAGTGATGGAAAAATCAACAATTTTGCTCAGAGACAAGCAATAGAAGCCACCATAGAATTTTGGCAAGATAAAGTCTATGTGGAAAGGATGTTTTTGTATTGTTGGGATGCTCGTCCCTATCCATTTTTTCCAGCAAAGGTTGATATATGGACTGATGGTGATGATTGGTATCGTGGCCATTGGATAAATGGTAAATTATGTGTATTAACATTTGAAAATTTGATAAAAATGTTGTTTGTTGATAATTTGAATTTATTAGGAGATATTGAAATTTATGATTTGGTCGAAGGTATTGTTTTGAATGAAATTACAAATTTAAATGAAGTTATAAAAATGTTACAGGGAATTTATTTTTTTGACTATGTGGAGCATAATGGAAAATTGCATTTTAGAAAGAAACATAGACCGATTAGTTATGAAATTGATGAGGGAGAGTTGATTGATTTTTACGAAACCATAAAATATGTTGACTTGGCAGATAAAATTTATGTTAAATTTTTAAATCGAGATAATAATTCAAAGGAGAGTAATGTTTATGCAAACTAATTATATAATATTGCCAATAATAGTTGGAGAATACAAAGCTAAATTGGTGGCAGAAAATTTATTAAAACAACTCTGGAATGATGGTGAAGTTTATATTTTGAAACTTCCACCAACATATTTAAGTGTTGCGGTCAGTGATGTTATTTTATTCAAAGAAAAGGAGTTAAAGGTTATTGAAGTGGAGGTTGGATGGGATTATAGTGTAATTGTAAAATGTGTAAAAAATATAAGATACAATACATTGTTGGAAAATGATAAAATTGAAGTCAAAGACAATGGAGAAAACGTAGAGGTCAAAAAAGATAAGATGGAATTTGCGGTAATATAATGGTGGGGAGAATAGGATTTGAACCTATGAACTCGTGAGAGGACAGATTTACAGTCTGTTGCCATTGACCGCTCGGCCATCTCCCCTACCTTGCTACCAATATAAACTATGCTTTATATTTGTCAAATAAAAATATTTTACAAATAAAATTTTAATATTTATATTATCCAATATGAGGTTTAGTATGATTTTAATTCTTTTGTTTGTTTTTGCAATGTTTTATGTGACATCCGAAGTTGTTTTTAGGCAAGTTTTATCTCAACTCATTGCGGATGAAACTTACAAATATTGGGCGCATGTGGCAATTATTATTTTGGGACAAAGTTCATGGATTTTGCTTGCAACCATGTTTTTGCCGCAACATAGAATTTATGATAGAGTGTTGTTTTTCATATTTATAATTTTCCTATATATGTTTTTTATGGTGTTTGCTCTAAAAATTGCAAATACATTTATTAATTTTGATATGCAAAAGGCTGTAATTGTTGCTGTTTCTTTGGCGATTGTAATTGCCTTATTGGGTCATGTAAATACTTATTTTCCTACATTTACAAGATATAAAATTCATACTTCGAAAAATATAAACAAAAAAATTGCATTTATCAGTGATTTGCATTTTGGAGATTTGATGATGACTCCTAAACTTATGCATTCCGCCATTGAAAAAATAAAAACTGAAAAAGTTGATTATTTGATAATTGGCGGCGATATAATTGAGGGGAGGATTGAAAATTTTGACAAATATAGTGATTTTTTCTCCAATAGTGGAGTGAAAACTTTTGCCGTTTTGGGAAATCATGATTATTATAGAAAAGATCACATTGAGGGGGCTAAAAGACTTGAAAATGCTGGTATCAATGTGTTGTTGGATGAATATATATTGATTGATGGTTTTTACTTGATTGGAAGGGAAGATAAAACTAACCATAATAGGAAAAAGGTAAGTGAAATCATGCAAGGAATTGATAAAAGCAAATTTATGCTTTTGATAGATCATAATCCAAAATTTTTTGATGAAGCAATGGAACAAGGTGCAGATTTGCAATTGTCAGGTCATACTCATAATGGCCAAATGTTTCCTTTTAATCTTGTGGTAAAAAAGATGTATGAAAAGCCTTACGGACAATTAGATAAAGGAAAAAGCACATTGATTACAAGTTCTGGATTGGCTGGATGGGGACCACCTATTAAAATTGGAAGTCCTGTTGAAATTGTAATTGTTGAAATAAATAACAATTAATTATTTACTATTCAAGCCTCTCCATATAAACTCAGTCGTGAATGGTAATAATGGTGCGATTGCTTTTGACATGGTGATTAGAACCGTATATAATGTATTATATGCTTCAACTTTGTCGCCATCTATTTCGCTTTTCCAAAATCTATCCTTATTTCGTCTAATATACCAATTATTTAATGTTTCAAAAAACTCTTCACTCTCTCTGCAAGCCACAGATGGAGTGTATTCATTCATTGCTTTTTTGATATTTTCCACCGAAATTTTCATTTTTGACAATATATAAATATCCATCACATTTGTTGATTTTTCAACTAATTCGCCTTTAATTCCATCACTATTTGCATACATGCAGAAAAAATTAAATGAGTTTAATATTGGACGAATTGACATTCTTGAAGTGTCTTTTATATCTTTTGCCTCTTTATCCATTCTTAATTCTTCCCCCTTTAATACTGGACTTTTCAGCATAAACCATCGCAAAGCATCGCTGCCATATAAATCAAAAACATCTTTGATGTTGGTGTAATTTCCAAGTCGTTTTGATAATTTTTTACCAGTTTCATCCACCACCACACCATATGATATGCAATTTTTAAAGGTTGCTTTATCAAATATAGCGGTTGAAAGCACAAGCAAAACATAAAACCAACCTCGTAATTGCCCATCTCCTTCCGTAATAAAATCTGCAGGGAAATTTTTATCAAAATACTCTTTATTTTCAAATGGATAGTGAAGTTGAGAATATGGCATTGAACCGCTTTCAAACCAGCAATCCATTACATCCGTTACTCTAATCATTTTTGATTTACCAGTTGGATCATCAGGATTGGGTCTAGTTAATTCGTCAATATAAGGCCTATGTAAATCTTTGACATCTACCCCAAAATCTCTTTTCAATTCAGCAATTGAACCATATACATCAATTCTTGGATATTTTGGGTCAGTGCTTTTCCATACTGGCACAGGACATCCCCAAAATCTATTTCGTGTAATGCTCCAGTCTCTTGCACCTTCAAGCCATTTTCCAAATCGTCCATATTTTACATGATTTGGTATCCAATTTATATCTTCATTATTTTTTACCAACTTATCCTTAAAACTCTCCACATTTACATACCATGATGGCATTGCTCTATAAATTAAGGGAGCATCAGTTCGCCAGCAATGAGGATAATTGTGAATTATTTGCTCTGTTTTTATCCATTGTCCTTTTTCTTTTAAAGATATTATGATTGGATCGTTTGTTTCAAAAACTTGTATTCCCACATAATCACTAATTGGATCAACAAATTTACCAGCATCATCCACGGGGCAAATGGTAGGAATTCCAGCCTTTTTACACACCACATTATCATCTTCACCAAAACCAGGTGCCATATGCACTATACCAACGCCATCAGCAGTTGAAACGAAATCACCATGTAAGATACTATAGGCATTATTTGAATTTTGCACATCTTTTAAATCTGTTAAATAGTCAAAAAGTGGTTTGTAATGTACTCCAAGTAATCTTTCACCTTTAAATTCCTCTATAACTTCACCCTGTATTTCTTTTTTATATTTTTGCAGAGCATCCTTTCCCAAAATGAGATATTGTTTTTTTGGATTTTCTACGGCAACCATCACATAATCAACATCTTTATTTACTGCCAATGCAAGATTCGAAGGTAGTGTCCAAGGAGTTGTAGTCCATGCGAGGGCAAAAACATCCGTTCGTCCATCAAAAAATTTTTCACATATTTCAAACTTAACGGTTACGGCTTTATCAGCCTTTTCTCTGTATGAATTATCTTGTTTTGTTTCAAAATTTGACAACGGAGTTTGGCACGTCCAAGAATATGGCATAACTCTAAAATCTTCATATACTAATCCTTTATCATATAATTGTTTGAACACCCATAAAGTGCTTTCCATGTATTTTAAATCCATGGTTTTATATCCATTGTCAAAGTCAACCCAACGACCAGAGCGATTTACATAATATTTCCATTCATCAACATATCTTTGCACATACTGACGACAAAGATTATTGAATTTCTCAATTCCATAATCTTCAATGGCCTTTCTACCACTTATTTTTGTTTCTTTTTCTACACCCATTTCGGCAGGCAAGCCATGACAATCCCATCCAAAAACTCTTTCAACTTTTTTTCCAAGCATTGTATGATATCGTGCAAAGCTATCTTTTGTATAATTAGCAATTAAATGTCCTTGATGCGGAAGTCCTGTTGCAAATGGAGGGCCATCGTAAAAAACATAATCAGCATTATCATCTCGTTGTTTAATCGATTTTTCAAAAATATTATTCTTGTTCCAAAATTCCAGTATTTTTTCTTCCATCTTCGAAAGTTCGAGATTTTGCTCTAAATCGGGATAATATTTTTGCTTTGCCATAATAGTTAATTATAATTTTATTGACATAATATAAGAAAAATACAAAAAAGCAAATTATAAATTATAAATTTAAATAATTTTTAGTATTTGAATATTGAAATTGAATTATGGTTTATTTTTTCGCCACATAAGAAGCGATTACTATAAGGAAAATATTATGCTTTACTCTTCATCCAACATTTTGTTTCTTTTTTGATATTTTTCTTCTGTGAGATTTTCTGTGGCGAAGAATATTTCAAACATATCCAATGCCACACTAACACCTATCATATCTGCTCCCATGCATAAAATATTAGCATCATTGTGTTGTCTTGTAAGTTTTGCCATTGTGGTATTAAAACATAATGCGGCTCTTATGCCTTTATTTCTATTCGCTGCAATTGAAATTCCAATACCAGAACTACATATTAAAACACCAAAATTAACATCTCCATTAAGAATTTTTTTGCTAACTCTTTGGGCATAAATTGGAAAATCAGTTGATTTAATATCATCGGTTCCACAATCGATAAACTCAAATTTATCCTTGTAATTTTCAGTGATAAGTTTTTTTAATTTGTAACCTCTGTGATCATTTCCTATTGCAATTTTTATCATATAAACAAATATTATTTATGTATAAAGTATCGTTTTTTTATTTAAAAAGTAAAATAAATTTATTTGCCAAACGACCTAATCACCAGCAACCTTCAACTTCATCATTACTTTTCTCTTCTTATAAACCATTTCATGTATTCAATCTCTCTTTCTCCAATGTTTCCATTTTCTTCATACTCTTTTAAAATTTTTCCCATAATATAATTTGCTTCATCCATCTTATCATGTTTCGCAAGTATAATTGGTAATAGTTGCTTTGTCCACAACGGAGCATTTATACCTGAATTTTCCTTCAATTTTGTTGCCAATTTTATTGCTAAATCATTGTTTTTATATAAATGATTTGCGATGAATGTTGCTTGATAATACCACCACCAGTTGTTTTTTGGATCTCTATCGGCAAATTGTTCCAAGTAATCTATAATATACATAAGTTGATTTGGATTCTTTGTATTAGAAAAATAATATGCGGCCATGTTTGGAATATAATTTGATTTATTATCAATCATATCAAGCATTTTAAACCATTTTGTTAATTTTTTGTAATCATAATTTTTCAATGGGGTCCATCTTCCAAAACTATCGCCAGAATTTTGTATTTGTAGACCCATTAATCTAAAATAAAACTGCTCGTCACCCATTGAATATGCTTTTATGGTCACAATGGATGGAGCATCTTCCATATTAGAAATTGTAGGCTTTATATCACTAATTTGCCAAGCAAAAAGTAATTGAAGAATAACAAAAAATAGAATCTTAAAATACATCACCACTCTTTATATATTCAATCTTGTTATTGCATTTGAAAAGTAAAGTTCCATCCTTATCAAAACCATTAAAAATACCAACTCTATCATTTACTTTGATTTCACCACCAAATTTATAACATCTTTTCAACCACTCTTCTCTAATTGGTAAAAATCCTTGCTCTAACCATACATTTAAATAATAATTAAAACTATCTAAAAATCCCCTCAAGAGAGAATATTTTTCCACAATAATTCCTTCATTTTTTAAAGAAGTCGCAAGGAAATTAGTGTCTTGTGGATATTCGTTTATATTTACACCAATTCCAATAATCAAATTATTTTTGTCCTTTTCCAAAATTAAACCACAACATTTTTTGTCATTTAACAAAATATCATTAGGCCACTTTGATATTGAATTTACAATATTGCTTCTTAAAGCAATACTTACGATAAATGAAATTTGTGAATAATCTAAGTTCGCATCGGCATTTATTGACATTGAAAAATACAAGTTTCCATTGTTTTCACTTTTCCATACTCTATTGGCTTTTCCTTTACCCATTGTTTGGGTTTGGGCTATAATTATGGTATTTGTTGGATTTTTTTTAATTTCATTCATTGTTGTATCCAAAATATCATATTCAAAAATGCTATAATTTAAGTAATTATCTTGTTTAATCAACATTTTTTTTTAATTTTATTACACTCGTTTTTGATAAAATGTCTTGCAACAAGGCACCATCTTTTCTAAAAAAATAAGTCACAGAACCAAGAAAGAACAATTGAGTATTTATCAATACCGAAATACATCTTATAAAAACATCAAGTATATTCAATTTTACTTTTTGATTTTGCACCACCATAATTTTAAAAATTTGATTTCCAAAACTTGCCTGTTTTTTCATTGTTAAAAGAAGCATGAAATACAAAACTTCTAAAATTAAATAATAATTTTGCACTTTTGATAATTTTTCCATATTGAGTTTTTTTTCATAACTTGTGATACCTTCTTTTATTACCGCCTCTTCATTATAAATATTCAAGTCAAGATATTCTATGGGCACAAAACTACCTATCGAAAAAAACATGATGGTTATAATAAGACCATCAACCAAATATGCCCCCAGCCTTTGTAAAGGCGTTGCAAATAATGAATCTTTATTTCTAAATTCAAATTTCATATTATATTATTTACATTTTAAAAAATAAGTCAATATTTATTTTAAAAGTACTTCCCAACTAATGCAAAATGATTTATAATGTAAATATGGAAACAAAAAATGATTTAACTAAAGTAAGAAAAATAATCACTTTAATTGTAAACATATTGGAAAATAAAGTTAACAATTATGATGACGATAGTAATACGAAGTTTATAAAATTTATTATAGGAGGTAAGGAAAATATGGTGTCAACTGTATCAAAATTAACAAATTTATTGATAAAAATAATTCCATTGGAGGAGAAATTTAATGACAAAGAGGAGGTTGGCAAAAATCTGTCAAATGATGATATGAAAATAGTTTTAAACTATATAAAAAAACGGGAAAAATCTTAACATAAGATTATTTTTCATTTTTTCCGCAACAATGTTTATATTTTTTACCGCTACCGCAGGGGCATGGATCATTTCGCATTATTTTTTCCGTTACCCTACTACTCTCTACGACCTTTTTTTCTTGCTGTGGAATCGCATTTTGTATATTGATTGAAATATGGAACAATCTCATCAAAACTTCTTCGTTTATATTTGATAATAAAGTTTCGAAGTATTCAAATGCCTTTTTTTTATATTCTAACACTGGATCTTTTTGAGCATAGCCGCTATAGCCAATGCCTTGTCTCAAATTATCTAAATTCCTTAGGTGATCCTTCCATGATTTATCGATTGTTAGCAAGTATACCTGTTTTTCAACATGCCGCATTATTTCATTACCATATTGCTTTTCTTTTTGTGAGTAAAGATCGAGTGTCCTCCTATCAATGTAATCCAATAATTCGTTTTTGTTGTATTCATCTTTTATTTCGAAATTTCCACCATACACTCTTATCAAGTCGTCATTCAAGAATTTTAAATTCCATACATCTTTGTTTATTTTGTCTGGTATATGTTTTTCTAAAAACTCATTATTTTTTGTTTCAACCATATATTTGATTTCCTCACTTATATCGTTGCCAGCTAAAATATCTTTTCTTTGATTAAAAATAATTAATCTTTGTTCATTCACCACATCATCATATTTTAAAACTTGTTTTCTTGTTTCATAGTGTGCATTTTCAACCTTTTTTTGTGCTTTTTCAACACTTCCGCTTATCCATGGATGTACAATTGCCTCATTCTCCGCAAGTCCTAATTTTCCCATCATATCACCTAATTTTTCACCACCAAAAATTCTCAACAAATCATCTTCCATAGATAAAAAGAATTTTGATGCACCGGGATCTCCTTGTCTACCGCTTCTACCCCTTAATTGGTTATCAATTCTTCTGCTTTCATGTCTTTCGGTTCCTAAAATATACAATCCTCCAGCCTCAATAACTTTTTGTTTGTCAAATTCAATTTCTTTTTTAATTTCAAATGTTTTGTTTTTTCTTTCCTCTTCATCTTCAATTTCATTTATTAAAAAATCAGCATTACCACCAAGCATAATATCTGTTCCTCTACCGGCCATATTGGTTGCAATTGTTACTGATTTACTTTTACCGGCTTGAGCGATGGTTTTACTTTCTTTTTCATGGTATTTTGCATTCAAAACTTCATGTGGAATTTTATTGGCCTTCAATATTTTAGAATAATGCTCTGATTTTTCAACACTAATGGTTCCCACCAACACTGGTTGTCCTCTATCATAACAATCTTTAACTTGTTTTACAATTGCTTTATCTTTTCCCTGTTTTGTTTTGTAAATTTCATCCTGCTCATCCTTTCTAATTACGGGTTTATTTGTGGGAACTTCAATGGTTTTTAATCCATATATAAATTCAAATTCTGCTGCCTCAGTTGTTGCGGTTCCTGTCATGCCTGACAATTTTGGATACATTCTAAAATAATTTTGATAGGTAATACTTGCTAAAGTTTGATTTTCATTTTGCACCTGCACATTAGATTTTGCTTCCAACGCCTGATGCAATCCATCACTAAATCTTCTACCTTCCATTATCCTACCTGTAAATTCATCTATGATGTATACTTCACCCTTTCTTACGATATAATCAACCTCTTCTTTAAAAAGTTTGTGTGCCTTTAATGCTTGGTTCATAATATGGGTTGCCATCATATTATCCATGCCCCACATTTCCTCTTTATTTTTTATGATACCAGCACTTATAAATTGCTTTTCAATCCATTCCATACCTTCCTCAGTCAAAGAAACCTGTCTATCTTTCTCATCGATATTACATATTTTATCATCTACTTTTTTAATTATATTATTTATTTTAACATATAGTTCCGATTTATCATCCGATGGTCCACTTATAATAAGCGGTGTTCTAGCCTCATCAATTAAAATGCTGTCCACCTCATCCACAATGGCAAAATTAAAAGGTCGTTGCACCATTTGATTTAAAGACAATTTCATGTTATCTCTCAAATAGTCAAATCCAAATTCACTATTGGTTCCATAGGTTATATCCGCATTGTAGGCTTGTTTTCGCTCATTTTCATTCATGCCACTTAAAATGCAACCCACGCTTATTCCAAGAAAATTATGTATTCTAGCAATTTGTTTGCTTTGCCATTCAGCAAGATAATCATTCACGGTTACTATATGCACTCCCTTTTCTTCCAATGCATTCAAATAAGAAGGCAAGGCCGCCGCCAAAGTTTTACCTTCACCAGTTTTCATTTCAGCAATTTCTCCATTATGTAAAACCATACCAGCAATTAATTGCACATCAAATGGTCGCATTCCTAAAACACGATTAGAAGCCTCACGAATAACGGAAAATGCATCCGGCAATATGTCATCAAGATTTTCACCATT
>JAITOR010000073.1 GCA_031289855.1 Rickettsiales bacterium | reverse complement strand
AACTGAAATTAGAGGTTTTGATAAGTTGCAGAAGGGAAAATCCTATGTTATACTTGGAAAACACGAATCAACTTGGGAAACAATTGTGATGCACACTTTTATAAATCCTGCCCCTATTTTTGTTTTAAAAAAACAATTATTGAGAGTTCCTTTTTTGGGATGGTGTCTTGCTTTTTCTAATAACATTCCAATTGATAGAAATGCAGGTGCTGGTTCAATTAGAAAAATTTTAAAAGAAGGTAGAAAATATATTGAAAAAGGTCATAGTTTGGTTATTTTCCCACAAGGAACGAGGGTCTTACCAACTACCACACCAACAGAAGTTCCATATAAAATTGGTTTTATAGAAATGGTAAGACAATTTAAGTGTGATATCGCACCAATGGCATTAAATTCTGGAAAATTTTGGGGGAAAAAAAAATTCTTAAAACCAAGCGGAACAATTAGAATGGAATTTATGGATATCATCAAATATGAAGATATAAAAAATATGAGTAAAGAGGAACTATTGGAAGTGATACAATCTAAAATAGAAACAAAATCAAAAGAACTATACGAATTGGAATAAAATTTTTGAAGCACTAAAAAAATGACGATTTTATACCGCCATTTTTTTACAATAGTATCTTAAAGCAATTATTGTATTGGCTACGGGCGCGCCGCAGGATCTACTGCTTCTGGATTGATTGGTGCAATTTGTGCATCAACTTCCGGAACTACAGCAGGTGCAACTTCTGGCGCTACCTCTCCATCAACTATCGGTGTTTCTACTATCACCTCATCAACGACAATTTGCTCACCTTCCGCAACATCATTTGTTGCTGCTTGCTCTATTGCTTGTTCTACTTTTGATGTTGCAGGTACAATACCTGGAATTTTATCACCAAATTTTACACCAAGAATAAATGCAAAAACAACAATAACCACATATAATAAAGCCTTCAAAACTTTCAAAATCATACTAAAATCTAATTATTAACTTGACTTTATAATAAAAAAGAATTATTATAAAGTCAAATAAATTTATATTAATTTATATTAAAATAATGGAAAAAGAAGAAAATAAAGGCGAGAGAATAGCAAAAGTAATAGCAAGAACTGGCTATTGTTCGAGAAGAGATGCAGAAAAACTTATTGCTGATGGTTGTGTAAAGATTAATGGTAAAATTATTGACACTCCGGCTATAAATATTACTGACCAATCAATAAAAATAAACAATAAACTTTTGAAAACAAAAGAAAAAACAAGATTATGGATATTTCATAAACCAAAAGGAACGGCAGTCTCACATAATGCAAAAGAGGAAAGATGCCCAATAATTTTTGATTTATTGCCAAAAAGCATGCCAAGAGTTATATCTGTTGGTAGACTTGATTTAAATACGGAGGGACTTATATTACTTACAAATAATGGAGAACTGGCAGATTATTTGGGTCATCCAAGTAATGCTTTTGAAAGGGTATATAGAGCAAGAGTTTTTGGACGATTAAATAAAAAGAGATTTGAAGCAATAGGGCAATATGGAGTTAAAATAGGCGATTTTAAATACAAACCAATGAAAATTGAAATTGAAAAGGAAGGAACAAATTCCTGGTTAAAAGTATCTGTTAACGAAGGAAAGAATAGAGAAGTAAAGAGAATTATGGAGGAATTAGGATTAAAAGTTGGGCGACTTATCAGAATAAAATATGGACCTTATCAATTAGAAAAATTACCAATAGGATATGTTAAAGAAGTATCGGTGAAATTGTTAGAAAAATTTGGATGGACAGAAAGAAAGGATTAAAGACGGAATATTGCTATTTATTTTTTATTGTTTTTAAAATCACAAATTACAACCTTACTCTACTTTCATATACATCTGGTAAATCATTTTCCAATAAAACCACATCTCCGCTGATTAAATTTTCATCCATCCATTTTTGTGCCATAGCAAAATTTTGAACTTTAATTAATATTGCATTTTGTTTTGTTTTATCAAAACCTTTTACAAAAGTTGGAATTCTCTCATCATTCACCAATATTACAATATCAACTTTATCGCCGGCAAACTTTCCAATTTCATAGTGTTGTTCGTCATGTAATGTTCCTAACTCAACCATTCCTGGTGTTATTAAAATTCGTCGTCCACCCAATGTTTGCAATAATTTTAAACCAGATTTAAAACCAATAAAATTTGAATTGTAGGCATCATCAATAATTTTTATCCCACCACTCCTATCTATAACCTCCAATCTATGTTTTACTTGTGGTAATGTCCTTAAAGTTGCCAAGATACTATTTGTTGGCATTCCAAGATTCTTTACTAACTCAATGGCTATTGCAATATTAGTGACTTGATGTGTACCATAAATTGTTGCAAAAACATCATTTCCATCATATTTAAAACTCAATCCGTCTTCTGTTTGCAATATGTTTTCAATTTTTTTTATTTTTGTAAATGGAATGTTTTTTGGCAACAAATTTTCTTCTATTTCATTTTGATTTACCAATAAAAAACCTTTATTTTTAGCCACTTCCTCTCCTAATTCAAACTTTGCGCTTGCCACCACTTCTTTTGATTTGAAATACTCATAATGAGAATCACCAATTGCTGTTATAATTCCATGTTTTGGATGTACAAAATCACATAAAGTTTTAATAGAACCTTTAAAATAAGCACCCATCTCCACCACAAAATACTTACAATCTTCTGGCAATTTATTATTAATAAATGCCGCAATTCCCATCTTAGTATTTACGCTGCCAGGAGTAAAAGTAACCGGTAAATTACCTGATAATATATGGGACAAAATATGTTTTGTGGAAGTTTTACCCATTGAACCTGTAATTCCAATAACTATTGGATTTATTTTGTTTAATTTTTCTATTGCTTGCTTTAAAAAATCATCTTGCACTTTTTTTTCATATGGAGATAGAAGTAAATTCGCTAAAATCATACTGAATGGTAAAAATTGTATAGTTAAAATCAATGTAAAAACAGCAACTCCTTGCATATATGTAAGCCATACAAACAAACCTACTAATGCAATTGCAACCACAAAAATTCTTTTGACTCTTGATGTAATCACTAATTTTTTCTTTGCTTTGTTTAAAAATTTTTGCTCGTAAAATCCAAAAATAAAAAATAATGGTATGGAAATATACGGGTAAAATGTAGTTACTAATAAACATAAAGATAATTTTGTGTCAAGTAATTTTTTTTCTTTGATTACATACAATAAAAACCACTTATTTCTGTATTCTTTTTGTTGAAAAAATAGAAACAAAAATTTTATTCTAAAAAATGAAAATATAAATAAAGATAATAAAACTGCATGTATCATAACTTTTCTCTTATAAATTTGGTAATCAAAAAATGAACCCTTTCGGCCGATGAACCTATTATATCAAAATGATTGGCTCCATTTATTATATTTAATTCTGCATTTGGAATACATTTTTTGTATTCTTCACCCATATAAATTGGAGTAGCCGTGTCATAGTCTCCATATAATAAAAGAGTTGGAATTGTGATTTTTTCACTTTTTTTTCTTAAATCTTCGTTTATAACATTTTTCAAAGATTCTCTTACAATTGGTGTAGAATTATTGTAATCTGTTGACCCAAAAATTTTTATTAAAAATGGAAAATAATTTTTAAGAAATTTAAATTTTTTAACAAAAAATAGAAAAATTTTAAAAAAAATAGAATGCTTAACGGGAACACCTGCGCCACCAAGTAAAACAATAGCATTAGCATTATTAGAAGCGGCAATTTCAATCGCAATTCTACCACCATGAGAATGTCCAACAATTATAGTTTTTTTAACTGGCAAAGTGTTTATAAAATCAATAACATCTTTTGCATAGTCCCAATTTGTGTATATTTTATCAGGTTGCGGAGAATTTCCAAAGCCCATCAAATCCACAGCATAATTTTCAGTTTGTGTGGCAAATTTATTGGCTAAATGCAACATATTTTTATTTGTATGACCCCAACCATGTACCCACACAATCCTTATTTTTGCATTTTCCTTTGACAATAATTTCGTTGAAAACATAAATAAATTGTTTAAATATATTTTTATATATTATAAGGTGTAAAGAAAAAAGCAATATAATAATTTATGTAAAAAATAAATAATAAAATTGATTTTATATTTTTTTTCTATTATCATTGCATTATGTTTGATTTGTCACAATTATTTCTGTATAGTAATTTGTTTGTTGTTGCAATTGTAACGTTGCTTATATTGGATATTTTTAGATTACACACGATACAAAATATTTCAATGAATATTTATATGGTGTTTTTCGCTTTATTCCTCACTATATCAGTATTTTTCACCAAACAAATGGACTTTGGAAAAATATTTATAATATTATCTTTACTTTTTTTTGCCGTTGTATTTCTTACTTTTAGTTTAAGTTATTATGTGATAATAAACTCGAAATATTACATTTACAAGGACAATAGGTTAATACTTTTTTTAAAAACATTATTTTCAATATTAGTGTGTTTTGTATTATTTTTGAACCTATACAAATCTGATGAGGATTTTTTAAAAAAGGAAAAAGATAAAATTATTTTAAAACAACAAATGGAAAAAACTGATTTACACAAATTGGATAAAAGTGTATTATTTGCTGATTTTACAAATATAATTCTATATTTTCCACTTGTTATATTCTTTTTAAAGAAAATGGAGGACAAAAAAATATATGAAGAATGATTTGGTTTATAAACACATTTTTGCCTTTTTAATGGCTTTTATTTTATTATATGCTTTTTTTTCACTTTTGAGATTTTATAGTGTGGGATTTTATAGCGTTGGAATATCAATAATTTTGTTCGCCACAAGTCTTTTAATGTTTAAAATTAAAAAAAGTAAATTTAATGCAAGAATCTTAACGCCTTTTTTATATATTTCATTTATTGCCTTTGTGCTTTTTTTGTTTTGCATTTTAACCGTTTTTATTAATTTTGACAATGTATATGTGGATAGATTTATTGAATTATTATAGTATTGCTTTTGTTTTTTTATTTGTATTTATATTGTGTAATTACTTTGTACGAGAAAATCCATTTGTAAAAATTCTAAACATTGTAATTTTGTATTTTTTAATAACAAGTTTAATTGTATATTATATTTACACAAATAATTTGCAAAGTAAATTGTTAACGATTTTATCAATTATATGTATTACTTTTGCAATGAATATCTTGTCAGGTTTTTCCATCGTAGAATTAATAACAAAAAATCGTGCTTTTGAGGTAGATAAATGATTAGTGTGATAAACTTACCATTCTTGTTTTTATTTGTTCCATTGATATTTTCTGGAATTCAAGCCATGCAAAATTTAAAAGTAGTCAATAAGGCATTAAATTTAATTTTAATTATATTTATTCTTGTATTAGCATTTTTTTTATTTCCAACAATCATTAATACTGGTGGTCTTGAAAAAAAAATAAATCATAAAACATTTTTATTATTGGGAGAATACAAGATAGAATTAATGAATCTTTTGATTATAATAATAGTTTTTTCAATTAAATTGTTTAATAGCTTTTTTAAAACTGATGAAAAATACAATACAAAAAAAGAAAGATATATTTATTCTATATATTTTATAAATTATTTTTCTATTCTCGGTATTTTAACGAGCAATGATATTATGAATTTGTTTATTTATATAGAAATTTTTTCTTTTACATCCTATAGCATGCTTACAGATTTTACAGAAAAAAATGTTTTAAATTTTGGTTGGTCGGAATACAATAATGGACTTATTGGTTCTTTATTTTTTCTACTTTTCACACTGATTTTGTATTTTGTATTTGATACAACAAATTTAACTGACATTGATTCCATATTATTATTGACAGACAAAGAAAAAATGACATCTTATAACCTATCCTTTGTAATTCTTTTTGTTGCTATATATTTTAAATTTTTTGGTTTTATTAATTCTTTTGAATCATTTCAAGACTCAAAACATCTATCCAGCATATCATATTTAAATACTTTTTTTATAAATTTTGCTTTAGGTTTTTATTTGATACAAAAATTTTTACCATTATTTGACCTAAACAATGGTTATATTTACATATTTCACATATTTGGTTCAATATTGATAATATATGGTTCCGTAATTATTTATAAAAAAAACAATATTTTATTATATATGCAAGGCTTTGCATTGATTGCAACAGGTTATATTATTATTTTATTTACCATGCAAAACAATAAATATGCCGGAATTTCATTATATTCCTTTTTCTACAATTATTTGTTAATTGACTATCTTTATTATATTATAATTGCAATGTTCGTTGATTGTTACAAACATAATAATATTATTTATATGAATTTTTTCTCTAAATATAGATATATCGTTTATGCAATAATATTTTCAAAAATTGGCTTTCCAATAGCATTTGGATTTAATGCGAATTGGAATTTTTTACTTGCTGTATTTGAAAAAAATGCCTTTTATTTGGCTATACCTTTTGCAGTGGAAAAAACAGTTTGTATTATATTATTATACAAATTTAACAATGTTTTTACGGCAGTGCAAGACGAAAAAATTGAAACCTTAAAAAAAGATGTTTACAAGGAAATGAGAAATTTGAAATTTGTTTATTTATACACATTTATGGTTTTAATATTTACACTGGCAATTTATTATGTTTCTTAAAAGGATTATTTTATTATTTTTATGTATAGGGAGTATAGGGAATTTATATGTTGCTGCAGAGACTAATGATGTGACCGTGAGTAATGGGCAAACCTACAATATAACGGAAGATACTCGTTTCACCACCCTATCCCTTAAAGCAGAAGGCGGTGATAGTGGCGCTGGAGGTTCCATATTCATCACCAA
>JAITOR010000071.1 GCA_031289855.1 Rickettsiales bacterium | reverse complement strand
TTTCGTTCAGTTTATTTTTCCAATTAAAGACTTTTTCAATCAATAAAACAATAAAATTCATATATTCTTCATCGGTATTTTCATTGATGACAAATTCTTGTTTTAACGTTTTATTCATTTCTGCTATGGCATTAACATCTTTTTTCAATAACTGTAATGATTCATTAATTTCAGCATCTTTTTGACCAATTTTTTTATCTAATGAACCAATTAATGAAAAAACCGAATCCTTAGATGCTAGGAATTTATCAATTTCTATAACGAGTTCGTTTATTTCTTCCCTAACAAAATTATTTATTTTTTTTGCTTTAATTAGATCAATTAATTGTCTCTCCAAAGAATTTTGTGCAATAATTGAATGAGAGCGAATATTTTCAAATTCCAAATTAGCCAATGATAATTTTATGTTCTTAATTGCATTTTCGCCAATAATAATTTGCTGCTTAATTTTAATAAATTTCTCTTCATTGTTCTCATACACATTTGAATAATTAGAAAACTTGCCAATTATATCATTCATATGTTTTAAAAAGACATCATATTTATAAATTTGTGTAATTAAATTTAAGAATTTATAAATCAATTCATTAACAATATTAAACTTTTTAATAATTTGTTCATTATTCAAATCATTTGATGCAAATAAATTTAATTCCATTAATTCCTCTCTAATTTTTAAATATAAAACTTTGAAGGAAGAATTAGTATATTTATTTACCAAATAAAATTCATAAAAGCGGAATATCGAATCAACAATATTGATGACATCATTATATCTATCATGAACATTGATAAAAAGATTTTTTGTCGGTGAAGAAAAAAAGAGCAATTGCGTCTTCATTTTTTCTATATCAGTTAAATCTTTTTTTATTACATTAATAAATTTTTTTATCCGTTTTTTATCAAATTTTAATGTATATGTTGAAAGTTTCATTATTTTAGCGTAAACAAACCCTAATGCTTCTTCAATTTTTTTCTTTGATTTGTTAGAAGTATTATAAATTTCTAAAAATTTCATATTGGTCTTAGCTCAACCTTTCATAAATTCAAAATTTTCGAAATAAATAAAAGTTTGTAATTCATTATAATGATTTTTTATAATGTTTGTGTTTTTGATATTTCGCTTGTGTTGCAAGAAAAGAACAATGAACATTGACAAGAAAATTAGAATGAGACATAAGAAACTAATTATTGTTCATATAACCAATGGCGAATGATGAGAAAATGGCATTAATATAATTATATTGCATGCTGCAAATTATAATATAATTTTTATATGAGTAAAGTTAGAACAAGGTACGCTCCTAGTCCCACGGGTTTTTTTCACATAGGCGGGGCTAGAACAGCACTATTTAACTATTTATTTGCAAAACATAATGGTGGGGATTTTATCGTCAGAGCTGAAGACACTGATATAGAAAGAAATATTGACGGAGGTATTGACGCACAACTAGATGGTCTAGAGTGATTGGGAATAATACCCGATGAAAGTCCGAGAAAAATTAACAAATATAAGAACATTAGCAGTTTTGCTATAACCGATAATCCATACATTCAGTCAAGTAAATTTGTTTTTTTTAAAGAACTTGGTGAAAAACTTGTCAAGGAGAAAAAAGCATATTATTGTTTTTGTACAAGCGAAGAACTGGACGAACTAAGAGAGAAAGCTAATGAAAACAAAGTTACACCGAAATATAATCAAAAATGTCTTAAATTGACTCAAAAAGAAATTAATAATAAAATCGCTAATAATATTCCTTTTGCAATACGTTTGAAATTGCCTGAAAATGTAAATTATGAATGAAATGATTTGATCAGGGGAAAAATTAGTGTTCCTAGCGAGGCTATGAGTGATCCAATTATTGTGAAATCCAATGGAATTCCCACTTATAATTTTGCTGTTGTTGTAGATGATCATGAAATGGAAATAACTCATGTTATTCGTGGTGAGGAACATATTTCTAATACACCTTACCAACTAGCAATCATGAATGCATTGGGTTATGATATTAACAAAATAAAATTTGGGCATCTAAGTGTTATTGTTGATGAAACAGGAAAAAAACTTTCCAAAAGAAATAAAACATTAAAACAATTTGTTATTTCTGATGGTGATGATTATAAAAATCTTGGATATATCTCCCAAGCAATCACCAATTTTATTGCATTATTAGGATGAAGTGATAAAAATAATAGAGAAATATTAACTATCAATGAATTGATTAAGGAATTTGATGAAACAAGGATATCAAAATCTCCAAGTTTTTTTGATATTAAAAAAATGAATTGATTAAGTAATGAATATATTAAAAAAATGAATGATAAAGAATATTTAAAGTATGCAAAAAAATTTATAAAAATTAATATTAGTTCATTAAATGATCAAAATTTGGCTATTTTAACATTCAAAAATCAAATTAGTCATTTTGACGAATTAAATCATTTAATAAATGATACCTTTTTGGAAGTAAACTTTAATGACATTGAACAGATATTAAATAATAATCAAATTTCAAAAGAAGATTTTAAAAAAAATGTTGCTACATTTGAAAAAATCCTAGTTGAATATAAAAATATCACAGAAACTAATGCTAATGAAATAATTAATAAAATTAAAGAATTATCGGGTTTGAAAGGGAAAGCATTGTTTATGCCAATTAGATTGATAACCATTGGAAAAGAACATGGACCAGAAATGAATAAAATTTTACCAGTTATTGGCTATAAAAAAATTATTGATAATTTAAAGAAAATCAAATTAAAATATTAATTTTTTTTTATTCCTTCTTTGATTTTTTCAACTAAATTATTTTTAATACAATCATATAGTAGTCTTAATCCGCTTTCTCATTCTTGTGTATCGGCACTTCCATGACATTTTACAACAGTTTTGTTTAGACCGATAACGAAGGCACCGGCATTCCGCTTATAATCAAATTTTTTTCTAATAACTTTAATCACACCTAAAGATAAAATAGCGCCGAGAATATTCCAAGGTTTTTTAAATTCTTTTTTCATCAGTTTGTTAATAGAAACTAGTGAACCTTCCATTGATTTTAATGTAATATTTCCTGTGTACCCATCGCAAACAACAACATCACTAACACCCTGTAACAAATATCTACTTTCAATAAATCCTTGATAATTTAATGTTTTATCTTCCTTTAGCAATTTATTAGCAACATGATGAAATTCAAAGCCTTTGGTGTCCTCTGTCCCTATATTTAAAACATTTATTCTAGGGTTGTTGATATGAGAAATTTCCTTACAGTAAATATTTCCCATCTTGGCAAATTGGTATAAATCTTCCCCACTGCAATTTAAATTAGCTCCGACATCTAAAAACACAAATTCATTTAGTCCTGTAGTCGGGATGAAGCTCATAAAAGCACCTTTATTGATCCCTTTAATCGGCTTAATAATAAAATAGCTTAATGCTGTATAGGCAGCCGTTGTTCCTGCGGTAACCATTCCATTAGCTAAACCATTTTTCACCATTTCTAAGGCCTTATACATGCTGGATTCTATGTTCCGTAACATGCTGTGAATAGAATCTTCTGTATGAATAACATTATCCGCGTTAATAATTTCAAATTTATCGCTACTATTTAAATATTGTTTAATTTCATTTTCTTTTCCTATCAATATGATTTCTACATCATTATGTATTTTGATAAAATTTCTAGCAGCATTGATGGCTTCAATAGGTTTATTGTCACTGCCCATTACATCTAAAACTAATCTCATAGAAATATTATAATATTTCATTAAGCACCACAAATGCCCCCCCCATGAAATATAATTTATGTATTATTACTTTTTATTGTATACCATCTTCATTAGAACATAAGAAAAATCAATATATCGAACTTTTTTGTAAATATAGTGAGAAAATAGGTTTAAAAGAAACGTTCAATCATAAAGAAGCGGATTTTATCATTTTTCATTGATGGCTATCACGAAAAAAAAGAAAAATAATTAATTATTCACTAATGAATAATATTAAATTAATTGTAGTTTATCATGATAACGGAATTCGCACAAAAAATAAAAAAATAAAAAAAATGTTTGAATTTATGTTAGAAAAGTGTTACAAAATTATTTATTTATCTCATTTTACTCTAAAATTATTGAATAAAAATTATAGAAAAAAAGCATTATATCTACCCCATCCGTTGTATGAGTACAATAATGAGAGTAAGAAATTCATCAAATTTAATAATAACTGAATAACATTTTTACTTTTTGGCTCAGAAGAAAATTGAAAGAATTACCCCTTAGTAATAAATTCATTAAAAAAAATGAAATGCAACTTAATTGTCGCAGGGAAAACAAAAAAAAATTATAAGGGTTCATCAAATTTTTTTTTAGATAATAGATACATTCCTTGCGATGAAGTAACTGCCTATTTCAAATCATGTGACATAGTTATTTTGCCTTATGATGATACTTCTGTTAATACTGGAGTTGGCACACTAAGCTTTCAAAATTGTAAAACAATATTGTCAAGTTCTAATGTCGCTTCATTAAAAGATTTAAAATGTAAAGATTTCTTTACATTTTCAATGGTCGGAAAAGAGATTTTGATGGGGGGGGAAAAAAAGAAAACAAATGAGAAAAATTTTATGAAAGCAGTAGATAACATAATTACAAAATATGATAAATTTTCTTTGTCAAAACTTGGAAAAAATATGCGAAATGAAGTAAAAGATAACACAACAAATTTTATCAATGGATTAAAAAAACTTTACTCTTAATATGCTTATTTCGGTATTAATCCCAACTTACAATGGCGGAAAATTCATTAAACGTACATTGAATTCTATTTTAAAATATAATCACAATATCTTAATTTGGGTTTATATTGATGGAAGCACAGATAATACCTTAGAAATTATTAATAAAATGGGGTCCAATAAGATTAAATGGATTTATAGTCCAATTAATCGTGGCGTAAATTATGCCAGAAGAAAATTATTTGAACGCGTTGAAACAAAATGGTTTGCATATTGTGATGATGACGATGTGTATACAAAAAAGGCTTTTAAATATATGCTAAAAACAATCAAGCCAGAATCTAATTTTGTTACGGGAACTATGCTAATAAAAAAAAATATGTTTGTAAAACATGTGTTTAATGGAGAATTTAAGCAAATTTTAAACCCCTCTTTAAGGAAGGTTCTAGAAAAAAGTGGTACTAGTATGAATAACCATCTTTTTAAAAGTAGTTTTTTTAGAAAATTAAAATATGATCCCCCCCCCCATGCTCAAATGCAAGAAGATGTATGTTTTTGAGTCGCATATCAAAATAAATTTAAATGTTTTTCATTCACTAATAGGGTTACATATAAATATATTCGTCGACACGGATCTTATACCCAATGCTCAATCAATTACAAAAAAAATCAGGAAATTATTTCAAATTTTAATTGGTCAATAAAAAAAATTATGCATGAATCTAATGGTAAAAAAATAATTACAAAACATGTAGAATATTTAAATAATTGAATGAGACTCTATGGTTCTTCATCACGCATATTTTGTGTAAATAAACAATATAAAATTACGACAAAACCTTGTTCTTAGACATTTGTTTTATTATTTCATTTCATCCATGAGCTCATTTTATATATGATAAATTATGATTAAAAAAATCACAACAATTTTTCCTGAGCATATTATATTTTTCATTTGTTAAGGTGCTTATTCAATTTTTAATTTCAGCATGACATTTTTTTGGGCTCCAATTTTTTTTTAATAAAAGCCCATTCTTTCCATTGTTTACCAAAAATCTCGCAGCAGGATAGGTGTCTCTAAGTATTATTGGGGTGCAATTAAAAATTGCATCAATCAACACATATCCGAACCCCTCGGTATAATCACTGGTTAGGATAAAAAAATCATATTTTGAAAATATCTTATTCTTCTCAGATAAATGATAAAATCCATTGTACTTAATATTGTTGCCAAACTTAGATATTTTATTTATCATTTTTTTATTAGTTTTTCCATATAAATTTAATTCATACACACTATTTTTAAATATTTTTAGCAAAAAAACAACTTTTTTATGTTTTCAGTCTAAGCGACTATTGTGTAGAAATGTAATTTTATTTCTTAATAATTTTTTTTTTACAAAATTTGCTATGTTTTTTTCACCAGATAATGGTAAAACATAATAATTAGCAGTTTTGTTATATTTTATAAAATTATTTTTATCATTTTCACTATAGCAACAAATATTTTTTTGTCTTTTGATTTTCCACATTATCCATCTCTGCTTAAATTTTAAAAAAGTTGAAGAAAAATGCTGTTGGATAATAATTTTTTCTTTGGGAAATTTAATTAAATTCATCCTAAGGTAACAAACCGAACTATCAACAATAATATCAATTTGTTTCTTTAAAATTATTTTATTTATAAATTCAGCATGTTTTTTAGATTCAATTCATGCATTATTAGGATTAGAGTAATTCGTCATCTTTTGAATTTTTTTTAATGTAGAAACATTGGAATTAACTAATGAATATTCATATACATTGTGTTTATTTTTTAAAAGTAATATAGCGAGCTCTCTATTAAATTTCTCGCTTCCCGCGGGGAATGTATTAGGATTCAAAGCAAAAATCAAAATATTCATCTTAGATATTATATAATATTTGTATTAGAAAATTACTGAAATGAAGAAAAAAAATATTGACTTTATATCCCTATGTTGTATTATTAAAAATGAAGCACAATATTTAGATGAATGAATAATGTTTCACAAGATGCTTGGGGTGAATAAATTCTACATTTACGATAATGAATCTATTGATAAAACAAGGGCTATACTCGATAAATATATCAAATCTAGCTTAGTAGAATATGAACTTATTAGAAGTAGTAAAAATAGAAGACACCCACAAGTGTACGTTTATAACAAATGCATTAAAAACCACCGTTTTGATACAAAATGACTAGCTTTTATTGATGTGGATGAATTTATTATACCTATTAAGAGTAAAAATTTAGTTTCATTCCTAAATAAATATAAAAAAATAAATGGACTTGAAATTAATTGAATGATTTACGGTGACAATAATAAGAAAAAAAAAGAAAATAAGTTTGTTATTGAGCGTTTTACTAAACACGCACAAAATGATTTTAATATGAACTTGCATATCAAATCTATCGTTGATCCTAGAAAAATTTTTAAAATGTTAAATGCACACATTGGTATTTACAAAAATTTAAAAAATGGTATCACACCAGATAAAACTAGGGAAACAATGTTTTTTTTAAAACGTTCTAAGCCACATTTGGATTTAATTAGAATAAATCATTACCGCAATAAAACATGAGTCGAACATAAAGAAAAAATGGATAGGTTTAAATTTGAAGGAAAAAATATAAATGACGATCATACAATTGAACAATTTAATATCAACAATAGAAATGAAGTAAAAAATGAAAAATTTATGCTTAAATTGGTTAAAAGATTTAAAAAATATTACATTGAAAATATTAAAAAGTATAAATAATTACTTTTCAAATTCTGATTTATCTCTAAAAAATAATAATATATATTTTTTCATAATTAAAAAATCATTTTCTGTTGCATGGTTTGAATCATTGATACAAACTTGATTTGGATGAAAAAAAGATAACACTCATGTTCATTTAGGACTGATAGTGATGGAATTAACTACTCTATTTTTTTTAAGAACCATTTTTTTGCTATTATATAAAACAATATTGATTAAAGACCTTTGGGTGGCAAAAATTGAACGAAATTTACAATAAGTCGTTGCTTCATAAAAACGAGAGTATTGCGAATTATTTACAACATTGGCATAATCACTTTTTAAATAAGCAGTAAAAGTATGTGTCGGCTGAATAAATTTTTTTTTATCCTTTCATGCACTATTATTTTTCAACATTTGAATCAATCAAAATGACTTCATCGCTTTTTTATGTGGTTTCCATGGAGAAAAAAAATTGATAGGCTTGGCATCTTTATCAAAAAAATATGTTTTATCAAGTTTCTTCAATATGAAAAAATCGTCATTAGCATATATAAAATGTTGAGAGAGATTTGGAATTTTATAGATGGCTGTTTCAATAGCATCACTATTAAATGTGGGCAGGGCATCCTTTGGAAGTATCATAGCATGATCTATGATGTGAATTTTATTATTTTTTATATTGAGCCACTTAGGTATTTGGCAATCAGTGACAATAAAAATATTATTTATTCATGGTATATTTTTTTCAACACTCCTTAAGGAGTATTTTAATTCATCGTGCTGACGAAGCCTACAAGAATTAGTTTGTATATCAATAAGAAATTTTTTATTTTTTTTAATATAATTTTTGTCATTTTGATCAACTCATAAATATACTAAATCAATTTTAATATTATCTAGATTATTATTTTTCTCTATCATGTACCTATGTGCATTCTATATATGGTGGGGCGTATAGGGCTCGAACCTATGACCTATTGCTTGTAAGGCAATTGCTCTCCCAACTGAGCTAACGCCCCAATGGTGACCCGTAAGGGATTCAAACCCTTGAATGTACCCGTGAAAGGGGCATGTGTTGAATCGCTTCACCAACGGGCCAATACTGGCGGACACAGTAGGGATTGAACCTACGACCAATCGGTTAACAGCCGATTGCTCTACCGCTGAGCTATGTGTCCTTAAATATATTATATTATCCTATATATTCCTATATAATTTTATATTTTCACGTTTTTCCAATAAGTATTTTTGGTATGATATAAAATTCTTTGTTTTATGTTTTAAATTGTATGAACCAAATGTAATATCATTTTCATTGATGACTTTTAATCCTTTATTTGAAACTTTAATTAAATGAAAAAAATATTTATCTCGAATAATTATTTCTTCATAAAAAATCCTTAAATTATTAATTTTAATGTATTTTCTAATAACTTCAGGGTGGTCATTTGATAGCAAAATGTATTCACTGATTTTAATATTTTTGTTCCTATTGGTTAATATATTTGCTATTTTATTTCCGCCTATACCAGAAATAACACAGTAATCAATTTTTTTATTTATTTTATCTGTTTTTAATCCATCTGCAATAAAATTATCAGTTTGGTTAATTAAGCCATATTTTTTAATATTTTCAATGCCGGTGTTTAATGGATTAGGTCTAATGTCAATGTTAAAGGCAAATTTGGCTTTATGGCTTATTAAAGCATAAATTGAGGTAAAACAATGGTCACAGCCTACATCAACAATTACACTATTTTTTTTAGTAATTTGTTTTTGAATCGCTCCTAATCTAGGCGAAAGTTTTATATTATGCATTTAAATAATGTATTTTTTAATAGCTATAGCTACAGCATTTTTAAATTTAGGAATATGATGTTTAGTATGGTTAATAACAGTTTCGTTTTTTGTTTTAACTGCAATCGGTAATGATGTTACGTCAAATAATGCAACATCATTACCGCTATCTCCTATAGATGCAGCATCCTTCTTTGTCAATTTTTCTTTTTGAATAATTAATTCAGCTGCTGAGGCCTTACTAATACCTAATGCATTGATTTCAACAATATGTTTACCCGTATAAGTAAAAGAAACCTTAGTTTTGAATTCATTTTCCAATATATTAACAAATTGTTGAATTTTCTTTTTAGAAAATGAAGTAACAACAATTTTAAAACTTGTTAGATTGGTATTTTTCCGTATTTTAATAGGGTTTAATGATTTAAACATTTTTAATAAGAATCAAAATCATATGTGCATTGCATAAACTCCACGTTTATCATCAGCCTCCTCGGTATAAAACAAACCTCACAGCTTATTTTCAATAAGTTTATCGTAAATAACTCGGCAAATCTTCTCATCAATATGATGAATCTCGATGGTTTTATTAATATTATCAATTACATAGCCACCATTCGAGCAAATAATATAGTCTTGCTCTTTCTGCAAGATTTCATTTATTTGTTCTTGAATTCTAGTAGCACCAACAATACTTCTACCAGTTGTCAAAATAAATTTACCACCAGCATTAACATATTCGCTGATAGCTTGAATATTTTTTTTGGTAGTTTTTTTAATACCCTTGATCAATGTACCGTCAATATCACAAAAAACAATCTTTTTCATAATTAAATTATATTTAATTATTATTTGATTTTTTTTCTAATATAAACTTTTGCAATTTTTCACAAAAAAACTCCGAAGTAACTCCGTAAAGTTGTTTTTTAGTAGGTCTTTTGAAATATATGGGGGGGGATTTAATAAATTTTATATCGTTATCAGTTATTTTTTTAATATTAATAATTCTAACAAGGTTCGGATCATATGCCGGATGAAATTTTATGGCATTCATGTCGGTTATTACTTTGGTATTATTAAAAATGCTATAAATTGTAGAAATAGTAACATAATTACATTCATCCCTACTTTTAAAACTACATGTACAATTTGAATTAATAATTTTCGACTTTCGATTTTTGATATAGGATTTTCTATATCTGTCATGGCCACGATAGGAAGATTCGAATACGCAACACTTATGTTTTTTTCTATCATGTTTGTTATTTCAAATTACACTTACTTGATTTTCTATTCGTTTTAGTAGTAACATCATATTATTGCGTCGGTAATTATTTCACCCAAAAAAACAAGATAAATGATATTTTTTTTGCACTGGGGCATTGATAAAATTTATAGGCATAGGATATGGTAAATAAAACATGTCATATTTTTTGGCATCACTTAGATTATAAGAAAATTTGAATTTAATGTGTTTAAAAAGTTCCTCCAATATTATTTTGTATTTATTACATGAAACAGGATCGAAAAAATAAACTCCAATTTTAGATGCATTTGCATAAATAAATTTTTTAGCTTTTTTTCCATACACATTTAGGAAAGCTGAGGATAGTATGATAAAATCATATTTAGGCAATAACTTCTTTACTTCAGAGAATTTTCCGGTGATAAAATCAGTTGTATCAGTATTTTTACTATCAAAAAAAATATTTATTCATTTCCTAAGAAAATTATTTGGAGATAGGAAAAACGCAATTTTCATAATTTTGGTGGAGAATAGGGGACTCAAACCCCTGACCCCCTGAATGCAAATCAGGTGCTCTATCAGCTGAGCTAATTCCCCGCTGGTAGGAGTAAATGGACTTGAACCATCGACCTCACCCTTATCAGGGGTGTGCTCTAACCAACTGAGCTATACTCCTATATAGTAAATTATATATTTCTATTTGTTAATTATAAAATATTGAACTAGTTCCATCCAATTTACCAATGAACGAAAAATAACGCTAGTTTAATTTCTCTAAAATTTTATTTAGTGTATCTTTTATATTGACTATGTCATTCCTTAAAGGGTTTAATGCATGTTTCAATTCTTCTTTAGTAACCATTTGTTCTTTAATCTCATCTATTTTAGCAAGTAATTCAATTCTAACATTATCTATTTTCTTATCAACCCTATCAATCTTCTCATCTAAATATTTACAATAACCTTGTCAAGTATTAAATTTTGTATTTATCTTGTTCATCTGTTCATTATTTATTATACTGAGCTGAACTTTAATCATAGTTTTCTTAGTAAATTCATATAGATGAACAATTTCATTTGAATTAATATTATTGACAAGGATTAGTTTTATTTCATTTAGTGAGAGGTTGGCAAAACAACAAAGTTCACTATTAGAAACTTTAATGGATTTAATTTTATTATCGCACAACGCTTTCTTTACTTTGTTGATATTAAGTTCTGTGTTTGTTTGTAACTGTAATAAAAATGTCATAATATCCTACTATAATAGTATGTGCAAAAATTTTCATTTGGCGTTTTTATTTCTGAAATTTAAGTATTTTAACATGGAGAAAAAGATATTAAAATTTAATATTTAAATCACAAATTATTTAATTTTAATTTTAGCACCAGCTTCTTCAAATTTCTTTTTGATTTCATTAGCTTCTTCTGGTTTAATGTCTTCTTTAATAGCTACATTACCTTTTTCTACATTAGTTTTAGCCTCCATTAAACCTAATCCAGTATATTCTCGATAAAGCTTGATAATCCCAATTTTTTGTGCACCAGCA
>JAITOR010000018.1 GCA_031289855.1 Rickettsiales bacterium | reverse complement strand
TAATTTTTTATTTTTTTTACAAGTTTTCAACATTCTATTTTTTAAAAATTTTTTACGTTTATCCATTTTTTATTTTCACCCCCCCCCCCCCCCATAATTGCCAACAATTATAGCCTTTTCATATTCTTTTACAAATAATGTTCTATTTGGATCTGGCATATTACTGGCCAAAAAATTAATTGTATCTTTATCGTAAAGATAGTCTGTTGTTTGTTTTTTACTCCATTGTATATTACTCTCCGTCATAATTATAAACTCCTTTTTTCTTCTACAATTCTAAAACCTTCCAGCACATCTTTTTCCTTCACATCATTATATCCTTCAATTGAAATTCCACATTCAAATCCTTGTTTAACTTCTTTTGCATCATCCTTAAATCGCTTTAAAGCACCAACTTCACCCGTATAAATCACTACTCCGTCCCTAATAAGTCTAACTTTGTTATTTCTTGACAATTCACCATCAGTCACAAAACTTCCAGCCACATTTCCTACATTTGTTATTTTAATAACCTGTCTAACTTCAGCATGACCTGTAATTTCTTCTCTAATTGTTGGTTCCAACATTCCACTTAAAATAAGTTTCATATCATCAACAATATTGTATATTATTGAATAATATCTAATATCAATACCCTTTTCCTTCGCTAAATCCACAATGCTTCCACTTGCTCTTACATTGAAACCGAGAATTAAAGCATTTGATACATTTGCTAAATTCACATCATTTGCATTTATTGCACCAGTTGTGGCATGCAATATATCAATTTCAACTTCACTTGTATTCAATTTAGTCAAGGTGTTTGAAATCGCCTCAATGGAGCCATTAACATCGGCTTTTATAATTACTGGAAGTAATTTTGCCGATTTACCACTTACGGATTTCAACATACTATCAAGAGATTTTACATTTCGTTTTGCAACTTTATTTTCAAGAGTTTTTCTTTCCCTGTAAGCAATTATCTCTCTCGCTTCTTTATCACTTTCCACCACATTAAACAAATCACCAGCCACTGGCACCTCATTAAGTCCTAATATTTCAACGGCCATTGAAGGCTCTGCATGTTTTTGTGTTTTCTTTTTATCGTCAATCATTCTTTTAATTCTACCCATTGAAGTTCCAGCAAGTATTAAATCTCCTTCTCTCAATATACCTTTTTGCACCAATAAAGTTGCCACAGCACCCCTATTCTGCTCCATTCTGCTTTCAATTACCACGCCAGCAGATTTTACATCAATTGGAGATTTTAAATTCATAATTTCTGCTTGTAACAATATGGTCTCTTTTAATTTTTCAAGACCAATTTTTTCTTTAGCAGACACTTCCACTGCCATAACTTCACCGCCAAATTCCTCTATGACTATGTCATATTGCAACAATTCTTCCTTAACTTTTTTTGCATTTGCCCCTTGTTTATCAACTTTATTGATGGCAAGAATAATTGGCACTTTTGCTGCTTTTGCATGGTTAATTGCTTCAATTGTCTGCTCTTTTACACCATCATCAGCCGCCACCACCAATACTACTATATCAGTTATATTTGCACCTCTCATTCGCATTTCAGTAAATGCCTCATGTCCTGGAGTATCAATGAATGTAATAAATTTACCATTCCCCACTTGCACTCTACTGGCTCCAATATGCTGTGTAATTCCACCGCTCTCACCCCATACAACCTTTGTGGTTCTTATGGCATCCAACAATGATGTTTTTCCATGATCCACATGTCCCATAATTGTTACAACTGGTGCTCTTGAAATAAATTCTTTACCCTCATCCAATTCGTCAAGTTTGTTTAAAATATCATGTTCCGTTGTTCTCTTTTTAACATTATGACCAAATTCTGTTATCACCAATTCAGCAGTATCAGCATCAATGGTTTGATTTATGGTCACAAGTACGCCCATTGAAATAAGTTTTTTTACCACATCTGCTCTTTTTTCTCCCATCTTATCTGCCAAATCACTAACTGTTATAAATTCTGGTAATTCCACATCATGTAAAATCTTTTCTTGATTGGTATTTTGCGTTTTATCTTTAAAAAAACTTTTTTTCTTTCGTCTTGCCATTGCACCATCTTCATCGTCATTTGAAAGAAACACAACTTTTTTACTACTTCTTTTACTTTCTTCAAAATCTTTAAATTTTTTGTCTTTATCTTTGCTAAAATCTTTTTTTTGTTGTGGTTTTTTTTGTGATTCAACCACAATAGGGGCTGGTGCAATAAATTTATTACGATTAAATGGAGGTCTATCACCTTGTGGCTTATTATTGTCACGATTAAATGAAGGTTTATCACCTTGTGGTCTATCCTTATTGAACTCTCTCTTTTCTCCAAATTGTTTATTTTTATTGAACGGCCTATCGCCACCTCGATTAAATTGTGGTCTATCTTCACCTTCAACTTTTTCACCTTTCGTTTTTGCATTAAATTGTCTTAATTGTTCGTTTTGTTTTGCTCGTCTTACTTTTTCTTTTTTTGCAATTTCTTCTTGTCTTCTTCTTTCATCATCCTCTTCTTTTTTCTTTTTTTCCAATGCCAATACTTGATAAATACTTAAAGTTTTTGGTTCTTCAACGATATTTTTCACCTCCTCTTGAACCTGTGGTTTTGGTGATTCTTTCTTCGCATTCAAATTCACTATTTTTCTTTCACCATTTGCATAAATGTTTGAAGTAAAAGTATTTTTTTTAAAAAAATCATTAACCTCTTTGTTGTCGGAAGCACTACCTATAACATTTTCATTGTTTTTTTTGTAGAAATTTACCTTGCTTTTTATGTCACTTCCTTTGTTGCCTAATGTTAATGTTTTTCTTTTATTATCCAAGAGAGATACCAATTTAATTTATAATATATTAACTCTATTAATATAAAATAAAAAATCAAATAAATTATTTTTTAAAGAAGAAATTTATTTTCTTTAGGTACTTCCATACTTTACACTTATGATGTATAATAACAAATATGATTATAATTAATTGTGCAAATATAGGAGGATGATTATGAAAAAGATATGAAATACTTATTAAATTATGTAAAAAAATAAAAATACAGAGTATATTATATATTTGAATAACAAAAGAATAGGCGAATTTGAAAACTTCATGGAACATTAAACTTCATTGGTCCTTTCAAACAATTTTTTGCATTCATCATAAAATTCCGTCATTTTTGCGTAAAACCAAAATTTTTCAAAATCTGCCAATGGATAATCTTTTATAATAAACCAATGATTCTTTTCCGTTACTTTTGGATATAAATTTGTTTGCGGTTTATTCCTACTTGTGTAATGCCTAATTAATGGTTTATATGTGGTTAAATCCAAATTCAAAATTTCTTTCAAAAGTTTGATTTCCTTCTTTGAATAAACTGAGCCTTTTAATTCGGCCATTTTACTTATAATACTCATTCCATTAAATTTGAAATCTAATTTCTTATATTCTTTATTTTCGGCAAAATAACGATTAAACACTGGTTGATCCATCAATCCAGTATCTCCCATTTTAGTTTTTATTTCAAACAATTTATTGACTATATTTTCACTCGAACCTTCTTTTTCTCGCCATTTTTCATAATCAAAAAGCATGACCCCAGAATTAAACCAATTATTGGATAATAGTGCCCCTTTTGTCAAATTTGAATGATACCCAAGAAATACATCATCTATCACCCAACCAACTATTTTCCCATCTAAATTTTGTTTCCATAGATCTTTAATGTCCCCAAATAAACAAATATCAACATCAAGATAAATGGCCCTATTGATATTTGGTTTAAGCATTGGAATTAAAAAACGATTATAAGGCGCAAAATTACCACACCAAGTGTTAAATTTTTTAAATATATCGTCATCAACATTTAAAAATTCCACTGAAAAATTATAAAACTTTTCTTTTAATTTTTTTATTTTAACTTGATTTTCTGGCGAAATATAATCAGACATTATATAAAAATCAACAAAAGAATTAGTATTATACAATATCGAAGCCATTGTGATGGCTGCATATTTTGCGTAATCATCATTTGCCGAAAGGAAAATTGATATACATTCTTGTTTATATTTTTTGTCATCTGGTGAAGGAATATGTTGTATAATTTCGTGAAAAATATCATTTATATTTCCTCTGAACAAATTTTGTGTTGTGTCAATGCTTTTCTCACAAAAAATTAAATGTTTTTCCCTAAAATGCCTTTTGTTTTTCTTTTTTGGAATAAACCAACAACAGATATTTAATAACAATTTATTCATACAAACCTCCAAACAAATTGTTAAAGGAATAATGAATGATATGGTTTGATTTTTTGAAAAAATTGGCAAGATGGATTGCCTTTTTTAAAAAACGTTGATGAGAA
>JAITOR010000069.1 GCA_031289855.1 Rickettsiales bacterium | reverse complement strand
TTATTTTTTTGGTAATAGGTTTTCAAGTATTTTTTTTTACTTTTTGGTGCTTTTGCCTTTTTAAAAATTTTCAATTTCTTTATCATTGTCCTACACAATATTTCATATATTCATTATATCATTTTTTATTATTTGTGCAAATTTTTTAAATTTTTGTCTCTACAATAACATCAACTCTTCTATTCAATACCTCTTTATCATTATCATTTGTTATAATGGTTGGCACATACTCTCCTTCGTCCTTCACTTCTTCTATTCTTGATTCCGAAACATCATTTTTTATCAAATATTGTTTTACCGTCCCTGTTCGTCTGCTTGATAATTTATCATTGTATTTACTATCCCCTACCCTATCAGTATGCCCATAAATTTTAATTGAATAATTGGCTTTCAATGATTTAATATGCTTTAGAATCTTCCATATCTCTCCACTACCTCTTTCATTTATGGCTGAACTATCAAAATTAAAGTAAACATAAAAAACCCTTTCATTTGGCAATATCGTTTTTGGCTTCTTTATTATTTTTTTTTCCTCATTTCTAAAAATCCTTTTCATCTCTTCTTTATTTATAACGGATAACTTTATTTCAAGTCCAGTCAATGTATCCAAAAAACCCCGCTTACATCTTACCATTTGAGAAAATTTTGTGTATAATTTTTCCTCCAAAATCCAACAATCAAAGAAAAATTGCAATCTTGCAGCCTCCACAGAATTATTGGTTTTTGCTGCTTCATTACCCAACACAAACATCATTTTTTCTCTATTTTTTTCTATTTCACTAATGGTAGCGCTTCTATATGGCAATATTCTATCTTCAACATTAAATACAGCACTTTCAGGTTCAACTTCGACACCTTGTTTTATGAGATTTGATTTTCTAAAAAAAATCGTTGCAATTTCAATGTCATAATTTGCCATTTTCATTTCAGCATAACTTTCATACAAATTATCTAATGTGGCATAAAAATTCTTTTTATTGTCATCAATTTTCAAAGCACAATTACATAAAAAAAATATTAACACAAAGAAAATTTTCATATTATGAATATATAATTTATTTTTTTATAATCAAAATTTATTTATTTTCCAATATTTTTACCAATTCTTTCATATCATCACTCATTTCCACCTCAAAACTTTTTTCCTCACCGCTACTTGGCTGTTTAAATGTTATTTTATATGAATGTAAAGCTTGCCGCGGGAAATCATTTACATATTTTTGAGCTTCAAATGTATTTTTTAGTTGCTTAGCATGCCCTCCATACATGTAATCACCAACAATTGAATGACCTTTTGCAAAGCAATGCAACCTAATTTGATGAGTTCGTCCAGTGTCTAACTTAAAATCCACCATTGATAAAGAATCTTCCAAGTATGTATTTATCGTCTTATAATTCGTCAAAGAATATCTTCCACCATTATTTTTCTCGCTATATTTCATTTTTAATACATTTCTGGTAATATATCCACTAATTTGACCCTCCTTTGGAGTAAAAACGCCCCAAACAATTCCAATATAATTCCTAGACAACTCCCTATTTTCCAATTGTAATTTCAAATTCAAATGGGATTCATCATTTTTTGCCACTATCATCAATCCACTTGTATCTTTATCCAATCTATGCACGATTCCTGGCCTGAATTCTCCACCTATCGTAGACAAATTATCACCATATTGAGATAGCAAAACATTCACCAATGTATCCGTATCATTATGTCCATTTGGATGCACTATTAAGCCGCTCGGTTTATTGATTACAATCAAATCATCATCCTCATATACAATATCAAGTTTCATTTCCTTTGTTTTTAATATTGTATCAAATTCAGGAATTTCATAATCTATAATATCATTTTCTTTGATTTTATAGGAATTGTTTGTGAAAATCACACCATTTTTTAATACATTTCCATTTCGTATAATGTCTTGAATTGTCACTCTTGAAAGCCCCGTTTCATCAGTTATGGACTTGTCTAATCTCTGCCCTACAATATATGTTAATTTCATTTTGCACCACCAACAGGAGCAACAGTTCCCTCCTTTGCCACGGCAGATGCACCAACTATGTTGGACGCTTTTAATCCGCCTTTCATTTTTTCCCATTTCGCTTGGTTAATTTCCATTTGTTTGCTTCTCCTATCAAATAATGCTTTTTCATAATTATCTATCACCTTTTTAAATTCTGGTATCCACACATCAGGGTCATCGCTTTTTGCTGTTTCAATGGCTTTTTTGTAGGCATTTATCGCAATATTATCACATGATAAAATTTTCAACAAATAACCAAATGAAGTCAAATTAGTAGATGCCACAACTATATCATTCAATGACTTTAACAAAAAGTTTCTTTCTTCTGGTTTCATAGCCGTAAGAAGTCTTTTTTCATCCTCTTGTATTTTAAATGTTTCCCTTTGATAATTATCAATTTTTGAATTGGCAAGGAAAATTTGAGTAGTAAAATTATCCTCAAAATCATCGTTTAAAGCAAAAGTTTCAACTTCTTTTTTTTCAATCAAAGGATTTATTGATAACAAAGTCACCATATTTTTATCAGGCATAACTTCCAAAATATTTTTTATTATGCTGGCACACCTCTTATTATCTAAAATCGTATATGAATCATCAATCGCCAAAAGACTTGGAGTGCCATCAGGAAAATTCTTTGATATATGTAACAAATACATTGTTACTGGAATTAAAATCTTTGGTTCTGGCACCAATGTTCTTAAAGAGATGCCAACTTTATCATTTATAATTTCAGTATTTACATCGCCAAAAACAAAAGAATAATTTGAATTTTTTAACCAGATTTGAAGTCTTTTATATATTATAGCCGTTTTTTCCTCATTGAATGCCTGTATAGATGTGTTAAATGATTTGTCGATAGAATTTAAAATTTTTGTTATCACTTCGGCAATATTCTTGTATTGTTCCTGCTGCATAGTCAAAGTCTTTCCCAGTTCAATCATTTTATCATCCTGCCATTCCACCATTTGAATTATCAGTTCAACCAAAAAATCAATATTTTCCTGCGTATTTTCAAGCAAAAATGGATTAATGTTGAATCGTTCATCTTGTGATAAATTTGGCCCAATTTTGTAATATTTTCCACCCACCGCATTTACAAAAACCTCGCTATTTCTTTTTGTATCAATATAAAAAACTCTTGTATTTGCCCTATGAATCGCCTGTGCCACGAAGAAATTTAATATGGTGGTTTGACCAGTATCAGGCATTCCAAGTATAAACATATTTCCCTTTTCATGATTATGGAAATTAAAAAAATACGGTGTATTAATTGCCGTAGGCAAAACCGATATAGCATTGCCCCAATAGTTAAATTTTAACTTTCCAATTGGAAATGAAAAAAGTGAAAAAAATGTTCCAATTTTGTTGGTGGGTAAAATAAAAAGTCTCTTCAAATATCTCATATTACCCGGAATTTGACTCCAAAAAATACTTGGCAAAAAAACCGTTTCTTTTATGGCCACAAGTCCAATTATACTTAATTTTCTATACATCCTCTTAATATCTTCAATTAATCCGTCTTTTGTATCATTTGTAATCATAAAAGTTGTCTGTCCAATTGAATAATCAGTTATTTTATCAGTATCAACATTTATATAATTATCTATACCACAATAACCAACCAATTCCTTTTCCTCTGTCCAATCACATAGTTTTTTTTGTCCTTCAATCAAACCTTGCACATATTTATTGTTAACCAATGAAGCAGTTTCTGTTATTACCATATTTAATGGTGCTTGAATAAGTTTATCCACTTGGCTTAATGTCATATTTTGAAACATTTTACAAGTAAAAACCGAAGCATAACACTTTTTTCCATCCACATCTATCATCTCAACCATGTCAATTCCATAATTGACTTTCTTTTGCCTAATAACATCACTTATTTCATCAAATGGAACTGGGAAATCATATTTTTGCAAATTAACAATCGAAGAAAAAAATCGCATGTGTTGAGAATATAAAATTCCATCCTTATCTTCCTCCATAGTTAAAAGTTTAATATCAAAACTCTTCATACCCTCTATAATTATTTTTTTTATTTTTTTTAATTTTTCCAGCAATTCATTCAAGTGTTTTTTATAAATCATATTAATCGTTATCTGCAAAAATGAAGACAAAAAATACAACGGATTGTAAAAATTATCATTAAAATCCAAAGACACAATAACCGACAAAAAAAGTTCGTTTATAAATTTATCATCCCAAAAATTTTGCTTATTCCAAGCGGTTTCCAATTCTTTACAAAAATAAACATTATTATCTTTTATGGGATACGGAGTCACATCAACTCTTTTTCTAATTGTTGTAAAATAAAAAGTTATATTTTCTTCTTTAAAAATAGTCATCAAAAGTGTCCTTATGGATTCCCTGATTTCCACAAGATTTTCGCCACTATTTAACATCACACTATTGATTTTAAAAACCATCATTAAATCGCCATTTTTTGTGATTATTATTTCTTTATTCAAATAGGTCGCAATTGGTATGTAATCATTGCTCGGGAATTTATTGTCAAGTTGTATATCTTTTTCAGTCATCACAAAATTTGATATTTAATAAATTTATAATATTATAAAATATAAATTAGTCAATTTTTTTGTATGGAAGAAAAAAAAAAAGAATTATTGAATGTTATTAAAGAGTTGGACAATAGTATAAAATATCGACTTAAAAAAGAGGAGGAGAAAAAGGATGAAAGAAACAATATGGTAATACAAATGCAAGAAGAATTAGAAAAAATTATTGAAAAAATAAAAGAAAGTGCAACATAAATATAAGCCTGTTATTCCTATTGATAAAACTAAAATAATTTGCTTTCTAATTTTATGTTAGTAATGTAATATTATAGTAATGTTAATAAAAAAATGACTTGCAAAAATAAGTAATTTTTTTATATAAATAATTATATTGACAAAATATAAAAATTGTAAAATATTACAATATGATAAAATTTAATGAACCGTTTGAAATTAAAGTTCAAACCAAAGCCAGAAAAAATGAAATTACTGACGGTGAAATTGTAAAAGTTAAAGTTACAGAAATTCCAGAAAACGGCAAAGCAAATAAGGCCATTATTGAACTTTTTAGCAAAACATATAAAATCGCAAAAAACAATATTGAAATTATAAAAGGTGAAACGAACAACAAAAAACTTATTATATTAAATCATTCCACAACTTCTATCAAATGATTTAATTCATCTCTTTGCCTATCTTTATATCCAACTTCCTTTTCATTATCTTCTTTCTTATCTTCAATCTTTTCAACCATCTCACCGACTATTTTTTCCTGCTCAAATTGTTTATTCAAATCACCTGACATTGAATTATATAGTGGTAAAAGTATATAACCACCAAATGACAATGGTCGATAAGTTATGGAATCTTTTAACCACTTAGGACCACTTTTTGTCCCTAAATCCTCTGTATTACCAGTCACACTTATAATTGTTAAAAATACCAAACTATTTATTAAAAATGCCTTTATGAAGCCAAATGACATGCCTAAATTGACATTTATGCTTCTTGGAATTTGTGTTTTTATTTTAGCTTCCAATTTTTTAGAGACCATAGAAAGGCCTATAACCACAATGGTGAAAATAATAAAAGCAGAAATGGAGTTCGATATAATTGGGTTTGAAATGCTTTTTGATGTTAAATTGTTAACTGGACTTTGCAACATTGCTGTAAAAGAGGCGCTTAAAATCCACACTATAAGCGAAAAAAGTTCTCCTAAAAATCCTCTTAACATCCCCAATAGCACAAACAATATTATAACTGCAAAAACCACAAAATCAAAAACCGTCATATTAATATGAATATAACATTTTTTATAAAAAACAAATATTTATGGAAATTGCCCATATTTGTTTACATAACCCCTTCGTTCCTTCATTTATCTTTACATTTTTACACTCATAAACCATTTCCGTATACAATAACTTTCATGTTTTTTTCAAATTATACTCCTATATTTTGTTAATATTGTTTATATTATACATCATAAGTATAAATCATGGAAGTATATAAAAAAAATAAATATTAATTTTTCATGACAATAATATAAATTAATTTGCGTATTTGG
>JAITOR010000016.1 GCA_031289855.1 Rickettsiales bacterium | reverse complement strand
AAACACACCCCCCCCCCCCCCCCCCCCCCCCCCCCCCCCGGGGGGGGGGGCGCCCGATTACACTGACCACCCCTCTAACAAAAGCCAATGAAAAAAAGTTAAAACAAATAAAAGAAACTCCAAACAGTGTATGCATTCATATTAGAATGGGGGATGTATTAGCACCAAATTCCATGTATCCACTGGCAAAATTATCATACATTAAAAGATCAATAGCAAATATAAAAAAACAATTACGAGGACCAGTGACATTTTTTGTATTTTCTGATTCCAAATTAGCAAAAAAAATAGGCAAAGAGTATGATTATGTAAATATAAATAACTATGACAAAGGGTATTTTGATTTAGACCTTATGAAAAATTGTCAGCATTTTATATGCTCCACCGGCAGTTTTAGTGGACTGGCAGCGGAAATGGGGGAATATAACAAAAAGTTAGTTTTTAAACCATATAAAAATGATGTATGTGTCAATCAGGCTGAAAAAGAGAAAGAATGGGAATATAAATGGATCGGAGATCAAACAGATTGTGAAAATTTAAATGACAAAAGTAATATAAAAATTTTGTAAAACTATTTAAAAGGTATTGATGAATGATGAGTAAATATCGACAAATGATTCAATGTGCTTCGTCTTTTATACCCAAATGTGTATTCAGCTTGTGTTTTATTACCCTGATAATCCACAAAGTTATAATAACCCATTACAATTGCAACACAGTCGTCAATATAAGTATCGTATTTTTCGTCAAAATACACTTCTTTCCAAGGATGTAGAGCGAACCCCTTATCCTCTTTAACCGAACCCCCAACAAAATATGATGCAGCATCCTCTGCATTTTCTCTAAAGGCATGAACACTTGCTTTCGTTGGCTTAAAAAGACAACCACCCTCTCCATCGTAGTTATATAACTCTTTTACGAGACTTAATCCTGCTTTTACATAGTCACCTCCATTAACACATATTTTACCAATCTCAACAATGCCATCACCCCATAATTTTTGCATAGTTTTTATTTCTTCGTCCATTATTTTCATAGATTTACCTACTACAAAGATATATATTATTAATAATATATAACTAAAAAAATAATTTGCAATTTTATTTAATAATGTTATTAACCTTATTAGATAAGTTACAATAATTTTTAATAGTTATTATGAAAAAATTTTTTATTATGTTTTATTTTTTGTCAGGTCTGATTTTTGCTGAAAGTGTAGCAACATCCACTGACGAGTCCGTTAATATCGAGGAAAAAGTGGGGGAATACGAAGAGGAAAAGAAAGAAGAAAGTGTTTTAGAGCCAAAGAACACACTATATATTGAATTAAAAGATGGTATAGTGGTGGCAGAATTATTGCCAAGTCTTGCCCCAAAACATGTGCAAAGAATCAGAGAATTAGCCAGTGAAGGTTTTTATAATGATATTGTTTTTCATAGAGTGATTAAAGGTTTTATGGCTCAAACAGGTGATCCCACTGGAACAGGTAGGGGCGGAAGTCAAATGGGTAGGTTATATGCTGAATTCAATAATGAAAAACATGTTAAAGGTATTTTATCCATGGCAAGATCTGCTGATGTAAACAGCGCAAATAGTCAATTTTTTATAGTTACTGGAACATCCTTTCCTGAATTGGATGGACAATATACTATTTTTGGCAAGGTTATAAAAGGTATGCAATATGTGGAAAAAATCAAAACTGGTGACTCCACAAAGAACGGATTGGTTAGCAACCCTGACAAAATGCTTGCAGTAATTACCGGTGAGATGTTGAATAATAAGCCTTTTAATATCGTTGAAGAAGAAATAAAAATAGTAAATGAACTACAAAAAGATAAAATTAAAGAAGATGCTGATTATGAAAAAAAGCCAATTTTAGAATTATTACTGGCGGTAAAAGATATTGATATTACATCTGATACAGAAGAAAAGAAGATTGCAAAAAAGAAAAATATTGAAAGCAAAGAAGATAAGTTAAAGGAAATTAAAAATACGGCAGATGCGGTAGGTGAAGTGATTAAGGAAAATCAAGTGGTGGGTGCAGCAACCGACGCCTTCAAAGACATAACCGGTGATACATTCTCGCAAATTGGTGGTGCCGTGGATAAAACGGGGGAAGATATAGAAAGAAAAAAGAAAGAAAAAGAATTAGAGGAAAAAATAAAAAATAGAACAGGTGCAAAATAAAATTGTAAAATTATTTTTATATTATACAATTTAATTATGTTATTGTCTAAAATTTTAAATATCGAAAGCAATATAGAAATTACCGGAATTCAAACCGATTCTCGTTTCATTAAAAAAGGAAATGTATTTTTTGCCATAAATGGTAGAAGTGTTAAAGGAATTTCTTTTGTTGATAAGGCGATAGAACAAGGTGCGGTGGCCATTGTTTGTGATGAGAACTACACAAATGATAATATTGAAGTGGTCAAAGTAAATGATGTTATAACTTCATTGGGAGTTGCTTTGAATAATTTTTATCCACAAAAACCACAGCATATCATTGGAATCACTGGCACCAGTGGTAAAACTTCTGTGGTGGAATTCACAAGGCAATTGATACAAAGTTTAAATCAAAATTCAGCTTCCATTGGAAGTTTAGGCTTTAAATTTGGCAATGAATATATGAAAGAAGATACTTTAACCATGAAAGAACTAATCGATTTACATAAAAATCTTGATTTTTTAAAATCTGAAAAAAATGTGAATTATGTGGCTATGGAATTCACAAGTCAAGGTTTAGATCAACGACGGGCAGAAGGTATATTTCCAGAGATTGGTGTATTTTTAAATATAACACCCGAACATTTAGATTATCATACCGGAATGGATGATTATTTTCAAAAAAAAATGATTTTATTTAATAATGTGTTAAAAAGAGGCAGCAAAGCCGTTATAAACGCTGATATCCCAGAATATGATAAGATAAAAGCAATATGTATGGCAAACGAACACAAAATTTTGAGTTTTGGTTATAATGGCGATATTAAAATTAAATCAATAAAAAATTCATTTGAAGGGCAAGAGGCTGTGTTAGCGTATGAAAACAAAGAATATAAATTTAACACTACATTTATAGGTGCTTTTCAACTTATGAATTTGCTTGCCGCACTAAGTATTGTGTTGCAACTCGATATTGAAAAAGATGTTAATAAAATTTTAAAATCTTTGGAAAATGTTAAACCTGCTGATGGAAGATTACAATTTGCTGGCAAAAAAAAGAATGGTGCTTTAATATATGTGGATTATGCACATAAGCCAGATGCTTTGGAAAAAATGTTGAAGGCTATGCGAGAACATATAAAAGATGACAAAGAAGCAAGATTAGGGGTATTGTTTGGTTGTGGCGGCGATAGAGATAAGACAAAAAGGCCTGTAATGGGACAAATTGCAAATGAATTGGCTGATTTTGTAATTGTGACCGATGACAATCCAAGAACGGAAATTGCAGAGGTAATAAGAAGTGAAATCATGACTGGATGTCCTAATGCTTTGAATATTGAGAACAGAAAAGTAGCAATTGAAAAAGCAATTGATGACTTACAACCAAAAGATATATTAGTCTTGGCTGGAAAAGGACATGAAAATTACACAATAATTGGCAAAGAAATAATTCCATTTGATGAATTTGAAATTGTAAAAAATGCCATAAATTAATATCAATACTTTATTTTAAACAAAGGAAGTATTCCAAATAATTTAATTGTCATAATATTATTTTTATCAACTATTTTCAAAAATGGAATAAATTTTAAAAAATTTACACTTATGGTTTTACTGATATAATTTGTATTATCATTTTTTAATTCGTCATATTCAAATTCGTCATAATATGCGGTAAATTTTGTATATTTCCAATGGTCAAAAAAGTTTGCAATTCTCTTGGTTTTCCAAGGTTTAATATTGCCACTAAAGTGTCTAATCAATGTGTTGCTATTATCATTTTTTCTAAAAATGCAATCATTCGTTATATTATACCTCTTCTCCAACTCCTTGTATTTTCCTTTAAACACTATGTTAAAAACATCTTGGTCGCCGCTAATCATCCCCTGATATTGTTTTGTGACTGTGAAGAGTTCATCCACAATGGATTGGGAGTTAAACTTTTGAATGTCAAGCAGTAATACACCATTATTAAAGATTACATCAAATTTAC
>JAITOR010000001.1 GCA_031289855.1 Rickettsiales bacterium | reverse complement strand
TCAAAATCTTTTAGTTCACCCGGAAATTCAAAAAACTTTGACTCCTTCAATGCTTCACTGCCATCTGCAACAAAATCTCTGAAAAGGATAACTTTAATTCTTAAATTATTAACATGTTTTCCTTTTTCTGCTAATGCGTTTTTCATGTCTTCATGAAACTTTAACGCATTGCTTTTCACGTTTTCAATTACAGGCCTCATGCTTCCTGTTGAATCAATGCACAAAACTATGTCCACCGAATACTTAACTCCTGGATAATTATCCATACAATTTTTTGTTTAACGTCCATACCTTTTTAATAGACGATTAAAAATTTCCCTACTCTTACGGCTTCGCAGGTCTTGCCCCGTTTTTTCGAGTGGTTGCTGGACTCCACTTATATTTGTTATTAATATTCCATTCATCATAATCCCAAATTTTTATTCTGCAATTCTCCTCCAAAATTCTGTGTCGATTTAAAATACAGCATAGAAAAACCGCTATCTTTTTTTTCGTAATACGCATTACCACAACCCAAATACTTAAACTCGGGATTCAAAATATTCTTTCTGTGTCCCGGCGAGTTCATCCAAACATTTACAACAACTTTCGCAAATTCGTGATATGAATATGGGAGTATTTCACTGCCATTTGTCGCGAAGTAATGCAGTACACCATTTCTATTTTCAATTGAAAAATTTTCATTTGCCTTAATAACAGGAATATCAGCAATATTTTCTCCCCAACACATAAAGCCTTTAAAGCTATGGTCGTTAACAACGTTTATACGGTCAGTTAGCGTTTTATATCTTGTATCAAAAGAATTTTCATGACTAAAAAAATCGTGTAGCTTCATTTGATTAGAATGTAACATGGCAGTTTGTGCCAACTTATCGTGAAACTTAAACAATTGCAGATTATACTTTTTACGTTCAACATTAGTAACCCAAAAAATTGAAGCATCTAATAAATCAATATCTACAAAAAGTTTTGTGATTTTTTGGTGTAAAATCACAAGATCAAAAAAGGTGTTCAAGCCGTAATTTGAATAGTACTCTTTTGTTTTGTAGAATATCATTTATAATCTTCATATTCAATTAAATATCTTATTTATTTACAGACATAAAAAAACGTGGAACTTAACCTTACTATTGTACAAGGCGTTCCACGTCATTATTATTCCAGATAAGTCAAGCCCACGCAATCAATCACGTGAGTATTCACTCTTATTCTCTGGGATTGTATATGCCTAAATAGCAATGTTGTGGAACTTTGTACAACCAGAATAAATAGCAAATGCTATTTTATATGTCTAAAAATGTGAGTATTATCTCACTTTATGTATTATATCATTTGTAGTTTATGCTTCAAATATATATTGAAATTCTTTGAATATCTGATTCTTGACGATACTTATATAGTTTTCCTCATACTATCATCATTTTTTGATGATAGTTCAGCTTTAGGAGCGAAACTATTTATAACATTCATTTTCAGCGAAATATCTTAATTATTCCTCTTTATTTTCAGGCATAAAAAAACGTGGAACTTAACCTTACCGTTGTACAAGGCGTTCCACGGCCTTATTTATTATTCCCCAGATAAGTCAAGCCCACGTATTCACGTGAGCATTTACTTTTATTCTCTGGGGTTGTATGCCTAAATGGCAATGTTGTGGAACTTCGTACAACCAGAATAAATAGCAAAAGCTATTTTATATGTCTAAAAATGTGAGTATTATCTCACTTTATGTTTTATATACCATAATAAACACTTAAAAATTCAAGTATCAAAGATACGAATAAATTTCCAAATGTCGATAAATTTTTTTACGAATTAGTAATTTCTTTTTGATAAAATTATGAAAAATAATATTTTACGATAGTTTTAAAATGGACTTAAATGCAAATTATTGTGCGGCGAAACGAAAAAGACAGATACTCGGTTGGCAAGAAGAATGTTCAAAATACCTTTGCCTGAAGTATTGATTGTCAATGTTTTTCTGCGGTGTTTAATTTTGCCTTTTTTAATTTCAATACCACGTTCCAATAGTTTAAGAATAGCCAATGCAATATACTTATAATCAAGTATATCACATTATTTTCCTCCGATACTCATTATTGCTTTAAATGCTAAACTTCTAAAGCTACTTAAATTGCTAATTATCAATTATTTAACTCAAAAGGAAAATTTGCAAAGCTTCGCATCTTTAAGTTCCAAAATATGTTTTATAACAGGAATTTTGAAATTTAAATCATATTAGGCTTTTAAAATCTGACTTTAAGCAAGTCTTTTTAAATCTAATCGTTACAATAAAAATAACTTTAAACAAGTTAATAAAAATACTATCAAAAAATCCAACTTCGATACAAAAAACAAATTCAACTTTAGATGGTATCTTCGGTCATTGAATTAGTGCGTAAAATACTGAATGTAAATATATTGAACTTTTTTATCTCTACAGTCAATATTTGGTAATTACACCATTAAACCTAATTCTAAAAAAGTTTCTTAATACGCCGCAAATATAAACTTATTTTATTTATTGACAAAATTGTTTTTATAATTGTATTTCAATGAATTATAAAATGATTTTTAATTTAATATCCTAATAAACAGATAGATATAAAAAGTGAATTTTGTTCATAATAAATTTTATCAAATTACGTAACTAGCTTATTTAATGATATATAAAAATCAATTTTTTTAGAAAATTTCATGAACACACACCCAAATTATTCATTCAAAATTTCATAAATTCGTCAAAAAAAA
>JAITOR010000060.1 GCA_031289855.1 Rickettsiales bacterium | reverse complement strand
AATCAATGCTTGATATTTTTTTTAAATCAATCAGATTTTATTTTTTCAAATTGCTTTTTGTATAATTCTGCATAATGTCCTTCCTGTTTCAATAATGTTTCATGATTGCCCACTTCAATTACTTTTCCATGTTGCATAACAAAAATTTTATCGCAATTTTGTATGGTTGAAAGTCTGTGAGCGATTGATATCGTTGTTCTGCCATTCATTAGGGTTGCCAATGCTTTTTGTATAAGTTTTTCACTAATTGGATCCAAAGCAGAAGTGGCTTCATCCAACAATAAAATTGGTGCATTTTTCAAAATCGCTCGAGCGATTGAAATTCTTTGTTTTTGTCCGCCACTTAAAATTGCACCATTTGGCCCCAACATTGCTTCTAATCCACCCTTCATATCATTAATAAATTCCATAGCATTTGCCAATTCACAGGCTCTTATTATGTCATCATTACTGGCTTTTATCACTCCGTATCTAACATTTTCTTTAATCGTGGCGTTAAAAAGCGAAATATCTTGGCTTACCACGGATATATTTCTTCTTAAACTTTTTAAAGTTATATCCCTAATATCATTACCATCAACCTCTATATTGCCATTTTCCACATCATAAAATCGTTGTATAAGTTTAAAAATGGTTGATTTTCCACTACCAGAATGTCCCACAAGTGCCACACTTTCACCTTTTTTAATCTCAATATCTATACCTTCAAGGGCATATTTATCGGTATATTTTGGGATAGATATTTCCTGCACCAATGCTTCGTCTTTTTCATGTGTTTGGTATTTAAAAAAAACATTTTTTAAATTGACATTTCCTTGCACTCCCTTTAATTCAATAGCATTTTCCTTGTCCCTGATTAGTGGTTTTTTATCAAGAGTAATGAAAAGTCTTCTTGCAGATAACAATGTTTTTTGAAAATTATTACCAACATTTCCAAAACTTTTTGCGGGTTTATAGACGGATAGTGCAGCAGTTATGAAGGTGAAAAAAGTTCCACTGGTCATGGTTCCTGCAATAACTTCCTTTCCACCCACCCACAATACACCTGCGAAACCAATGGTTCCAGCCATTTCCATCATTGGTGAATTTATTAAACTTAATGCAGACATTTGCATTGAATTTTTAAAAACTCTCAATGAAACTCTATTGAATTTTCTAACTTCTCTTTCTTCATTCGCTGATGATTTTATCAGTTCAATTAAACTAAAAGCCTCACCAATCACTTGATTTGTCGCTCCTCCCAATTCCATTCCTTTATTGGCGATGCTCTTTATTTTCCTTGTAATCAATTTAAACGGCACGATTACAAGTGGAAATCCAACTATCGCTATAAGAGCAAGTTTTGGTGATTGATAAAACATCAAAGCCACTAAACCAAATATGCTAAAAAATTCCTTAATCATACCTGTGAAGACTAAATTCATGGCATTTAACAGCCCATTCACATCATTAAACAAGTCCATTATCTTAAAAGAACCTTTATTTGAATAAAAATCAACATCAGTATTTATTAAATTCTCAAAAAGTTTTTTTTGATATTTTATTGAAATGTCTGTCATCGTTTTTCGCATCAAAAGTTGATGTATAATGGTTGAAAAGGAGGATGCAATCGCAATAATTATCAACTGAATTGGCACAAACATCAAAGCCACTGAATCTTTCGATTCAAAAACTTTATCAATGGCAGGTTTTATCAAGTATGCTCTGTAGGCGATGGTTAATGATGCTATCATCATAAACATTATGGCGAATGCAAATTTAAAAGCATTAGGTAAAAAGGCCTCTTTTAAAATTCTAACATAAATTGCTATGTTGCTATCGTAATTAAAACGTTTATTTTCTGCCATAAACATCTTCATATCTTATAATATCATCCTCTCCAAGATAATCACCATTTTGCACTTCAATAAAAACAACTTGCTTATCTGTTTCATTTGCCATCCTATGTTTTGCTTGCACAGGGATATAAATGTGAGAATCTTTTTTGAGTTTTAAAATATCGTTGTCCAAAGTCACTGTGCCCTCGCCCTCCACTATCATCCAATGCTCACTTCTTTTATTGTGAGATTGTAATGACAATTTTTGGTTAGGATTCACAACTATTCTTTTAACTTGATAATTACTACCTTTAACGATGGATTGGTATGTCCCCCACGGACGAATAACAACTTCTTCCATAATATTATAAATTGTTTATAACTTTAGAATAATGATTATTTATTAAAAATCAAATTTAATATCAATTTGTCTCCTATAATTATTAATATTATTATTATAACATATTTAAAGAATGTGGGAAGTACATAAAGTAAATAAATTTTTTGACATTCATATTTTATATGTTATTACATAATATGTAATTGTTCCTTTCTTCAAATGACAACGATAGATATTTTCTTGGCTCTTGTGGTTAATTTATTATATGGTAGCACTTTTACTTTTGGTAAATATGTAATGGCGGTTTTTACTCCAGTGTTTGTTTATTGTTTGAGGTTTTTGCTTGCAGGTTTATTGGTAACTCCATTTAATATTAAAAAAATAAAATATGACAAAGATGAATTTTTTTGGATGTTTGTGACTGCAACATTTAATGCCATAAGTTTTGTATTTTTAGCCATTGGACTTTCAAAATTAGACTCATCAGTTTCAGCCATTATAAATAGAGTTGATATCCCATTTACCATTGTTTTGAGTGCTTTGATTTATAAAGAAAAAATACATTGGAACACAATTCTTGGTATTGTAATTTGTTTTTTTTCAATATATTTAATATCTGGAGATGTTAAAATTACAGAAATAAAATATATTTTCATAAATCTTGTATGTCCTTTTTTTATGTCTTGTGCCAACATTACATCAAAAAAAACAAAATTAGAAAGCAGTGTTAGAACTCCGATAATAAATTTAATTTCTGGATTGGAGTTATTGCTTTATTGTTTGTTTTTTGAAGACATGTTAAAGGTTCCATTTACAGAAATTACGATGCAATCTTGGTTTTCATTGTTTTATTTAACAATATTCGCCACACATGTATGTTATGTTGGTTTGTTCTATTTATTAAAAAAATACAATTCTTCAAAAATTATGCCATACAATTTTGTTAGACCAATTTTTACAATAGTGCTTGGTTTAATAGTGCTTGGTGAAGTAATTACAACAAAAAAAATCATTGGAACGATATTAATCATAAGTGGAGTTTTAGTGTCTCAACTTTTAACTAAAAAAACAAGTGAAAAAGAAATTGGAGAAATTAAAAATGCTGAAAAAGGCGATATGGAAAAAGATTAATTACCAATTATTTTGAAAAGAGATTTTATTTTCTTACTAATTTTTAAGTTTTCGAAAATCAATTTTATAATACCATCGTTATTTTCATCAACTTTAAAACCGGGAGAAGTATTAAAATTTCCAATATATATTTGTTTGATGCTCGTTTTTGCCAAATTCAAAGAAGACATTTTTTGTTCCCTTAAAAAACTATATTCTTTAATCATCACATCATTTTCAAATGCTACACTTTTCAAATTTGGACAAAATCTCAAGGATGTAATATCCCTAATTCCCAGACAATCATTAAATTCGCATTCTTCAAGTTCGGGGCAATTTTTTAAAGCATCAATATTATCAATCACTTTATTAAAATTTGCTCTAATTTTTTTTAATTTTCTCATGTATTTCACAACGTTTATATTTTCAACGGACATATGCATTGTTTTTAAACCACTGATATCCAAATCCACAAGTTTTAACAAGTTATATAGGGAATCTATGTTAGTAATTCCAAGATTTGAACTTATGTTCAATTCTTCCAATTCACTCAAATGTGTAAGCACTTTAATGTCACTAATCATATTTCCTGACAAATCTAAAGATTTCAATTTTTTCAAATTATTCAAAAAATTTATATCAACAATACCTTTATTTCTTAAATTCAAAGATTTTAAATTTGTTAAACTTCCAAATATTGCAAATATTTTCTTATTGTAAATGGTGCTAACATAATCATTCGTGAATAATTCGAGATTATTAAAATTCACAAGAGTTGATAAATCTGCAATTGGCACAAAATTAAGATTTATAAATTTCATTTTTTTACATTGGGTGAGTGGTACAATATCTTTTATTAAACCACAGGCTGTAAAATCTACACATACCAATTCAGTCCATTTTGTCAATGCTGAAATTTCTCTAATTGCTGTACATCCAAATAAATTTAAATCATGTATATTGGTGCTATTCTCAAGGCCATTCAGTGTTTTTATTTTAGTTAATTTCAAGTTCAAAACCTCAAGTTTAGTGGCATTTTTCAATACTGACAAATTTTCAATTTGTGTATTTGCCAATGATAAAAATTTTAAATTTGGTAATTTTTCTAAAAATGAAAAATTACTGATTTTATCGCAATTGGTTAAATCAAGTTGTTCTAAATTTGTTAAATTTCCCAATAATGAAAAATCAGTGATATAATAACAATCGCTAACATCCAGGTTTTTGACATTAGGAATTTCATTAACTAATTTTGCAAATTCCACATCAGTGGATAAAATATCAACTCTTAAAATTTTTTCATTTATATATAGGCAAGACAAATCCATTGCGTTCTCAATAGGTCTTGTCAATGCTAATTCAACAATTTTTGATGGAGTTTTATCTCTCTTTATGGGTTGTTTAATAATTTCTGGAGAAATTGAAGGAATTCTTTCCACCACCTTTTCTTCCTCTATTATCGCCTGTGTTGTGGTTGATTTTTCAACATTTTCTTCCTCATACGGATAATGATGCTTCTTTAAAGCACTCTCAGGAATTATTTTTTTTTCTGATTCAAAAATAATATTTTTAATACCCATATTAAGACTTAATGATATAAGATAAATTTAAAAAGTCAATAATAATTAAACATCTAAAAATATTATAAAAAATTATCTTAAATGCTTTTTATTATAATATTTTGTTTTTAAAAAATATCCTAATATATATTGAGTATGTTTAAAAAATATAAATTTTCTTTTATTTATGGTTTTATTGGGGGTTTGGCATTTCCTCCATTGTATTTGATATTTTTTCTACCCATAACTTTTGATTATTTGTTGAAAAATATACAGAAAATGACTTATAAGGATGCAATTATTTTTTCCACTGCTTATTTTTTGCCACAATTTTATTGGTGTTCCTTTTCATTGCTGGTGGACAGAACTTTCATTTTGTTATTCCCATTTGTTGTATTTTTTGTGCCGATGGTGTGTGCAATTTATTTGCTTGTTGTAATTTATATAATGAAAAAAATTAAAACGGAAAATAAATTTTTACAGAGTGTAATTTTTGCATTTTTATATGTGATTTTTGAATATTTAAGGGGGTTATTTTTACCTTGGAATTTTATAGCATATTCATTGGCTTTCAGTGATGCATTGATACAAATTGCAAGTATTTTGAATGTATATGTTTTTGATTTTATATTGGTTGTTTTAAGTTGTTTTTTATATGTATTGGAGCGTCAAAAAAAACAATTTTTTCTTTATGTATCCTTGTATTTAGTTTTTCCAATATTTATTTTAATATTTGGCATAATTAGATTACATAATGCAACCACCATAATATTTCCCCAAAAAATATTATTGGTTCAACCCAATATAAAGCAGGAAATGAAATTTGATAGGGAAGAGGCTTTTAATAACATAAAAACAATGATTGATTTAAGTGAGGGTGATGCGGATATAGTTATTTGGCCTGAAAGTTCTTTTCCCTATACATTGAAGAAAAATGCAGAATTGATGGGGGAATTTGAGAGGATAAGGGATAAGGTGCTTATTGTTGGAGCCATTAGAACTGACGACCACTATAACATGTATAATAGTTTGTTTATTTTTAAAGACAATAAAACCATGAATTACTATGATAAAATTAAATTAGTGCCATTTGGAGAATATATGCCTTTTCCTTTCATAAACAATATTTTTGGATTTCAAGATTTTATAAGAGGCAATGACAATAAAACATTCAAAATTGATAAACTTAAAATAAGTCCTGTAATTTGTTATGAAATTGCTTTTCCAAACGGCGTTATTAATAAAAAAAATAAGCCAGATGTTATCGTAAATATTACGAATGATGCTTGGTTTGGTAAAACCAGTGGACCTTATCAACACTTGGTTATTGCGAAGTTTAGGGCCATTGAAAATAAAATGCCGGTGATAAGAGTTGCCAACACTGGCATCAGTGCTTATATAAACGAATATGGAGAAGTGAAGAAAAAATTAGGGTTGAATGAAGTGGGTGTTTTAAAAATTTGGGATGATAAATAATCACTTCGTTATTTTATCTTAATCTTTATACATGGCACTCCCATTATACTATATCTCACTACATTGTTCTTAATTTTTCTTGTAATTACTGATATAAATCCAAACAATTTTATACTTTTTTTGTTATTTTCTAGCACGATTTTTATTATAGATATGCCAAATAATTTATACCCTTTCTTATAATTATTGTTTTCATTACCACTTGTCACAATTTTATTCTCATTATTTATGACATTCAGCATTTCGAAATACCTTTTTTCATTCACATAATCCGCATACCTTTCACAATCCAATATACGTTTGAAAAAATTAAAACTCCAAGCATCATATAATAACTCTCTTCTCAATACATCAGACGCCATTTCTAAAAATAATTTCCGCATTTTATCATAATAAACGCTCTTATTCATATGAAAATTCAATACATGCGCAGCGCCACCAAATTCAAGAGAAACCTTATCAAGCAAACCATGTTGTTTATAAAAATAATAGGAATATTGCGTTACCTCAAATCTACAAAAACTATCAGAAAACTTATATTTTAACATGTTTGTGCTTAAAGAACCATCTTTAACCCTATAATAATATCTACCACCCTGATACATATAAATTTCTCCCAATGGTCTAACTACGACATTTACAAAGTATTCATCGTAGTTTGGGGTCATACCTTTAATAAAAAATGGTTGACAGGTGTCAAGGTAGGAATGTTTGATGAAGTACCGCCATTGGGGTGATAATGAATTTCTATTATGTTTGTAAAAATTGTCTTTTATGCTTTTTACGTAGTCAAATACGACACCTTCCAATGGTTTATTATTTTCATTCACAGTTTGAATATTGCAATTTGCGACTATGGAAGTTTTTGAAGAATTAATCCTATCCATCGCTTTTTGCAATAGGGAGTTTTCAAAATAATCATCACTGTCAAGGAATTGTATATATTCACCTTTGGCGGTGTAATAGCCTTGATTTTTAGCCTCAGCCCCTCCTACATTTTCAGGTAAATCCATCACCCTTATTCTATTATCTTTTGCTTCGTATGCTTTTAAGATTTGCAATGAATTGTCTTTGCTGGCATCATTGACAAGTATTAATTCAAAGTTGGTGTAGGTTTGAGAAAGTATGCTATCCAAACATTGAGGAAGGTATTCTGCTGTATTATACACTGGGACAATAATGGAAATCAAATGGGGAATGTAGGCTGGATTATTGTAGGTGGTGTCATTTTTGGGGGTATTGAGAGGAAGAGGGGTAAAATTAGGAGAGGTATAGAAAATAGTAGTGGTGGAAGGGAGAAAAATGGCGTTTGGATTATCAATATTAGAATTGATATTTGAATTAAAACCTGACATATTATTATTATTATTATTATTATTATTATTATTATTATTATTATTATTAAAGTCAATAAAAAATTTTGTGCTTAAAGGATACTCTTTAACCCTATAATAATATCTACCACCCTGATACATATAAATTTCTCCCAATGGTCTAACTACGACATTTACAAAGTATTCATCGTAGTTTGAGGTCATACCTTTAATAAAAAATTGCTCGTATGATTTTTTACTTGACATTACTGATTATCAAAATTATAATATCAATTGATAATGAAATATAATTTTATGACAGAAAATAATGATTTTAAACTTAGTGATTTGAAGGATGCATTGAAAAGAGTATTGGTGCCATTGAATCCGGATGGTTATGGAATAATATTTATTGCTTGTATAATAACAATATTATTGTATATGTTATTGCCAAGTTTGGGTTGTTTTGCTGCTTTAATAACTGCTTTTGTGATTTATTTTTTCAGAGACCCAGAAAGGGTTCAACCTGATGCTGATGATGTGATTTTAGCATCTGCTGATGGGGTAGTGGATAAAATTGAAGAAGTAACTTTGCCAAAAGAATTGGGAGAGGACAATGAAATATATCAACGGGTGAGTATTTTTTTGAATACATTTAATGTGCATGTGCAAAGAGTTCCTATTGATGGAAGCATTATAAAATCTGAATATGTGCAGGGAAAATTTTTGAATATTACCAACGATAAATATCATAACGACAATGAACGACAATTGGTTTTAATGCAGGCTGATAAAGGTTTTAAAGTTGCATTCGTGCAAATTGCAGGACTTGTGGCAAAGAGAATTGTTTTTAAATTGAAAGAAGGTCAAAAAGTAAAGGCTGGCGAACGATTTGGAAGTATTAAATTTGGTAGTAGAGTTGATGTTTATTTGCCTAAAAGCATAAAAGTTGTAGTTAAGGTGGGACAATTAACTATTGGTGGTGAAACTGTTGTTGGTTTAATCAAATAATATGGAAAAAATTTTCGCTTTAATTGACAAGGAAAAACAAAGGCAGCAGGATAATATAGAACTTATAGCCAGTGAAAATATTGTATCTCCAAATGTTTTAAAAGCCGTGGGTTCGATTTTAACGAATAAATATGCCGAAGGATATCCAGGTCATCGCTATTATAATGGTTGTGATGTGGTGGATAAGATAGAGCAAATTGCCATTGACAAGTGTTGTAAACTATTTGATTGCAAGTATGCAAATGTGCAAGCACATTCTGGGGCAAGTGCAAATTTATCTGTGCTTTTTGCTCTTTGTAATGTCGGTGATACAATACTTGGAATGAGTTTGGATGCTGGTGGTCATTTAACTCATGGTGCAAAACCAACCATTAGTGGTAAGTGGTTTAATTCTGTTCAGTATGGACTTACGAATGATGGTTATTTAAATTATGACGAAATGGGTGAATTATTGTATAAACATAAGCCAAGCCTTTTAATTGTTGGTGCAAGCGCCTATTCCAGAATAATTGATTTTGAAAAAATTGATGGAATAGTGAAAAAATATGAGAAAGATACAAAAAATAAAGTTTATGTAATGGTTGATATAGCACATATTGCGGGACTCGTAGCTACGGGCATACATCCTTCTCCGTTCATTTGTGCGGATGTGGTAACTTCAACAACTCATAAAACCTTAAGGGGTCCTAGAGGAGCAATCATAATGACTAACAAGGAAAATATTGCTGAAAAAATTGATAAATCTATATTTCCTGGATGTCAAGGTGGTCCATTGGAGCATGTAATTGCAGGAAAGGCCGTGTGTTTTGAAGAGGCTTTGCAACCAAGTTATAGGGATTATATGCAACGAGTGGTTAAAAATACGAAAGTTTTTGCCGATGAATTGGTAAATTTAGGCTTTAAAATAGTAAGTGGTGGCACGGATAATCATTTAATGTTGGTGGATTTGACGCCTTTTGATATGACTGGGTCAAAATTAGCAAATGGATTAGAAAAAATCAATATTACTTTAAATAAAAATGCCATTCCAAATGATCCACAGCCAAAGACAAAAACTTCGGGAGTAAGAATTGGCACGCCAGCAATTACAACAAGAGGATTTGAGGAGCAGGATGTTAAAATTGTGGCAAAACTTATAAAAGAGGCTGTAATTTATTTGAAAAATAGGAAATTGGCGGAAATAAATGATGGGGATGAATTTATTGTAAAGGCAAAGAATGCAGTAAAAATATTAACTGATAGGCACAAACTTTAAATATGTTAAAAAAATATATATCATTTTTTTTGTTTTTTTCATTTGTGGCGTTTGCAAAAGATTACGATTATTCAGTAAATGCAAACCTTGAATGTGGTTATTATGATAGTCGTGCTCTTTATGCTACATTTGGTTATGAAAAACAATTATTTATGTGTAAATCAGGTATTGTGGCGATAAATGTTGATTTTAAAAACAATTGGACTTTTAAGGGTGAATTTGCTCCAATATATTACTCGCTCAAAAATGAAGACAGCAGAGTTAATCCCCATAATGATAGACCTTATGCTGAAGAATATACTCCAAATGGTGATTATATAGCGGTTGATGGCTCTACAAAATATGTGGATTGGTATAAAAATATGGGCGATAGAATGTATAATATTGGGGAGGAATTGCCGTTTAGAGAGTTGTATATTGCTTATGAGGGGGGGGGGCAAACTTTAAAAATTGGGCGATTTATAAATGGTTTAAGTTTTTCAAATGATGAAATGATTTGGGGTGATAATAGTTGGTTTGCTCCAATGTCATATTTTTTTTCAAAAGACATTTACAATGGATTTTCATCTACTTATACAAATTTTATTAGTTTAACCGCAGAAGTAACTGGGGGTGATGGCAATTCTGTAAAAAATCATATATATTATTTGGAAAATGAAGGAAATGGCAATTTAAAATCTAACAATACACCAACCATAACATTAAATGCCAGTTTTGACCATGGGATGGGTAAGATTTTTGCAGGATGGGAAAGGGGTAGAATTGGTAGTACCTACAGTCAAACTACAAAAGAGGGTAAACATACAAAGGAAATAACGGCAATGGGTGGAGATTTTAAATATCAAGGATTGCGATTATTTGGTCAATACACATTATTTGTGAGCGGAATGAGAAAGGATGTTTATGGAGTTGTTGATGAGGAAGATGTATTTGGTGTAATAAAACAAAAGGGGTATTTTTTGGGAGTTGATTATACATATGGAAAGTTCAAGTTTGGAGTGGCCTATGAGGAATTTGATAGGTATGATTTTAGGGCAAAATTATATAGTAAAAAAATGCCAAATGAGGATGAGGCTTCAGAACAAGCATCACCACCTTTTGCTGAAAAATGTGTTGGAGGAGGATGTTATAACGGAAAAAACGCTTTAAATGGTGAACCATATACAATTAGTGATTTAGATCAAAATGTAAAACAAAATCTATATATAGTTAACATAATATATAGTGTAAATGCCAATATAGATATCACATTTTCGTATTCTCATATTAACAACCCATACTATTTTGTATCAAACATTTCAAAAGAGCATGGAGAGGATAAAATGAGATTAGTATTCAATCTAAAACTTTAATTTTCTTCCATTGCTTTTTCTAAAAATTTCAATGTTAAGTCAATTTTTTCTTCCACCGTCATTGGAGGAATATTATCTCCAAACTCGTCATTTTCAGCAACAGCAATCTCATTCTTGTCAACCACTTCTTCTTCAACATTTGTTTTCACTCTTCTTTCTATTGTTTCGTCTGTCATAATTTTATATAATAATTAATATACTTGAATTATATTACATATATTATAAGAAATCAAATTATTTTTTTATGAAAAATGCAATAAATATTTACTTTTATTTTTGATTATTATAGTATTTAAATATGAAAACAATTTTAATTACCGGTGCCACTGGTTTTCTTGGGTCTAATTTATGTGAAAAATTAGCAATGGATGTCGATAACAGAATAATTGCCGTAGATAATAATTATACGGGAAGTTTTGATAATATTAAACATTTGAACTTGAAATTCATTGAACATGATGTGATGGAGCCGTTAAAAATTGATGAAAAAATAGATCAAATTTATAATGCTGCCTGTCCCGCCAGTCCACCGGCTTATCAGGGTAAACGGGCGATTTTTACCACTAAAACTTGTGTTTTTGGAATTATAAATATGCTTGAATTGGCAAAAAAAAACGATGCAACAATATTGCAATTTTCCACCAGCGAGGTGTATGGAGAACCATTAGAACATCCGCAAAAGGAAAATTACAGGGGTAATGTAAATCCCATTGGAATTCGTGCATGTTATGATGAGGGAAAGCGATGTGCGGAAAGTTTGATGTTTGATTATCATAGGGAAGAGGGTGTGGATATAAAAATTGTGAGAATTTTTAATACCTATGGTAAAAATATGAATCCAAATGATGGTAGAGTTGTCAGCAATTTTATATGCCAAGCATTGAGGGGCGAAAATATTACAATATACGGAACGGGTAATCAAACGAGAAGTTTTTGTTATGTGGATGACCTGATTGAAATCATTATTAAAATGATGAATAGTGAAAAAGGTTTTACTGGGCCAATGAATATTGGAAATCCAAGTGAATTTACAATGAAGGAGTTGGCGGAAAAAATTATCGCAAAAGTCGGATGGCAAGGTAAAATCACATACAATGATTTACCTGGTGACGATCCTTCCCAACGACGACCAGATATTACATTGGCAAAAACTAAATTTGGATGGGAACCAAAGATTAGTTTAGATGAGGGTTTGGATAAAAGTATCGAATATTTTAGAGGAGTGGTTAAAAAATAATTTCCATCACCACTCCTATAAACATTACTTGACTACCATTTTGATGCATTATCAGCATTAAATTTTTTATCCTCATCTTTTGCTTCACTTTCGTCCAAAATTGCTCCTTCCTTAGCTATTGATTGGCATACACCACAATCAATGCATGCATTAGGGTCAATAACTACTTCGCCGTTAGGTCCTTTTTTAAAAGCAACTGCTGGGCAAGACTTATCCGCATCATTTAAATCATCAGTATAATTTTTTGTCACTACTACTCTTGTCATTTTATCTCCAATATAATTATATTTTTATGATACAATGTTTATTTCTAATAATCAAAAAATAATATTAACCACATAAATAGAATTGAAAAATAAATTTTTAACTTTATTATCAAAATAAAAAAGGAGTTTTTATGATTTTTGATGAACTAAAAAATATTGGTATTTACAAGAATATCAGCTCTAATATTAAAACAGCCATTGAATGGGTGCAAAAAACCGATTTGAATTCGTTAAAAGTTGGTGAAAAAATCGTGGTGGATGGAGATAAGGTCTTTGCAACTTTATACGAGTATGATACAACTCCAGCATATAAGCAGCCATTCGAAGGGCATTTACGATATATAGATTTACAAATCTTTACTGCGGGTGCTGAGACCATTGAAGTTGCTTTTAAAACCGGTAATGAGGAAATTGAAATTCCTTACGACGCAGTAAAAGAACGATTCAAAACTACAAAAACCGATGGTGTGGCAAGGTTCACGGTGAAAGCCGGTGATTTCGCAATATTCTATCCGCAAGATTTGCACAAAACTTGCATAAATCCATATAATGTGGAAAAAGTTAAAAGAATTGTTGTGAAGGTTGAGGTGTAAATATCCTTTCAATTCTATCCAATTTCTCCATGATGTGGTCATTTTTAAAGTAAGTAATTTTGCTATGTTTGTTCGCAGGAAAAGTTACAATGCTGATTTCCTTCAATTCAATTTCTTTTAAAACTCTTTTATTGTCCTTTGTATATGAAAAATCAATGGCAAAATATCCTATACTTAGACCGGAGACTGATTTAGTTTTAATTAACTCAAAAGCATTTTTACCTTCCATTGTGTTTAGTAAAATTTGTCCCTCAATATAAAGACCGATATCGTCCTCTCTAATTACATCAAAATATCCGATAGGTTTTGTAATATCATGTTGCCACAACATTTTTATATCTCCATCTTGTAATAATGTATTTTTAAAAGCGGAAGGTAAAATTATGTCATTATAACTATCTTCAATGTTAAAAACACTTGCATAACCACAAATTTTTCCAAAATTATTGAAATATTTCAATTCCAAAAAACTATTTTTATTCTGCATATTTATTCAATATTTTATTTAACTATTGAGATTATAATCGAAATTTAAATTTGCGGAAGTACTAAAATAAAATATTTTTATAAGAGGCATTAATTTTGAAATATTTGGTAGCGAGACAGGGATTTGAACCCCGGACCTAAGGATTATGATTCCTTTGCTCTAACCAACTGAGCTATCTCGCCACATTATAAATAGTATAAAAAATATTTTTTATTAATCAAATTAATATATGTTTATTCCTTACCATTTGCCCACAATAAAATCAATTGGCATAATATTAATTGGTGATTGGTTAAAAAAATTGAATTTTAATATACATCATATAATATGAATTATTATGAGGTATTTTTTATTATTTTTTTTCATATCATTTGGAATTTATGCCGAAGTGTTAGATGGCATATATTATGACTGGTCTGTCTTTACTTTAACAAAATCTGGTGAGGAAAAAAAATGTTATACTGTTTCATTTCCTCATAAAAAACTTGGAAATTACAAAAAAAACAGAGAACCATATATTTTGGTCACGAGGTTTCAAGAAAAAAAAATAGAAGAAGTCAGTATTTATTCGGGTTTTGAATATAAAATTGCAAGTAATGTTTATATATCGGTGGATGGACAACAATTTGCCTTTAAAACGAAAGAAGATGTGGCTTGGACCAAAACAAAGGAAGAGGATAAAAAAATTATAGAGATTTTTTTAGATTCCATGGGTATAAAAGTTAGGGCAGAAAGTGCAAAATTGGAATATATTGTGGATGAATATTCGTTAAAAGGATTTGTGAGGGCATATAAAAGAATAAGAGAATTGTGTAAATAACTATTTGTATTTGTTTAATTCTTTTTTTAATTCTTCATTGTCAAATGTAAAAATTGGAATTACATTTATATCCTCTTGAGGATAGCCATATTGCTGAGCGTATAAAACATCCACGCCGCCAAAATAAGCCTCTTTTTCAAAATCAAATCCCAATGATTTTGAATATTTTTTTACAATTTCCTCATTTTCAGCCTCAATTTCAATGTATGGTTGCAAATAAGGCCATTCATCTATAACAATCTCCACTTCATCATTTCCCCAAATTTCCCTATAAGTTTCTTGATATGATTTGCATTTTAAACCAAATGACAATAACATTTCGCAGCCACTTTTAAAATCGTTAATGGATAAATTTATTTCATCCACACCATTTATTGTGTTTGTTTTTATGTTTTTATAGGTCATGGTAATTTTATTGCCTTCATCCCTAATTCTCCAATATTCGCCCGATTTTTCCTCTCCTATCTTGCAAAATGCTTTTCGTTTAAATAGGAGTTCAGGGCTTAACATTTTTAAGCCAATTTCATTTAATTTGTTTCTTATGGTCTCTTTTTTATTTATAAAAAATTTAGATTCTATTTCCTTTTGCATTTGTATATGATAATAGATGTTTTATAAAAAGCAAATTAAAAATTATTTTTATTGCCATTTTTCAACTTAATTTTACACTTTGCCAAGTGGTAAAATTTTGTTTCGTTTGTCCTCAAAAAATGGAGAGCAATTGTTTGAAATTACTTCGTCCAATCGCTCTCCTCATTAAATTATATTCAAATATAATTTTATAAACTTTTATAATTAAAAATTATATCTTACACCAAGTGCAAATTCAGATCCCTTTAATTCAATGTTAGAAACCGCTTTCGCAGGTTTATTTGGAATCAATATAAATTCTGTTGAAACATCAATATTCCCTAAATCGTAATATCTGTAACCAATGTCAAGTGTTGTTTTTTCGCTCAATTTAACTGAAAAACCTAATCCCAATTGATATATCGATTTGTATTCATCACTTCTAAGAACAGGATCATATTTTATTTGATCACCATTATCAGAAGAATACGAAATGTTTAATTTTAGATGTGAAAACCCATATCCAAGGGTAAGATATGCTCCAATTTCTTTTGTGAACTCAACATCATAATACAAATTCAACAATGTTGTTTGATTTTTAATGCTTGCATGTATATTTCTAACTTGAGAAGGAGAATTATGCAGATATAATTCTTTCACTAATTCGTCTTCACTTCCAAATTCAATTTCTACTCTTAAAGCGTCTCTAACCAAACCCGTAGCCACTTTATAACCATGTTGTTTTAAACCAATTGTTCCTAAATTTACATATTCTGGCGCTGCTACAGAAGATGTTAGTTCTAATTTTGTTTTAGAATCAAAATATGAGTAATTGGTTTTTCCAGAAATATATGATTTAATTTCAGCCGCATTTACATTAATGGCATTCACAATTAATGCACCACCCAACAAAAAATTTATTTTTTTCATAAAATAATTAAATTATTAACTTTATAAGTATACGCGCTTTTTTTTTTGTCAATTTTTTTTGGAGTAATGGTCGTATAGTCAAAAAAATAGGCCTTAAATCAAAAATATTACGAAGTCAAACAAAATTTATTCATTATAGATGACAATTTCATTTTTATCCATATAATTTAAATTTTTTCTGATTTCCTCATCAATTGTTTCTTCACTAATTTTATTAATCTGCAGTGAGCTTATTTTTTTTTCCATCAATTCAATATCTTTTTCTAATTTGATTATTATGATTTTTTTCTTTTCTTTTTCATCATTTTTGCCATAATCCTTTAAACTGATTTCATTTATTTTCAAATGATGAAAGATATAAAAAACATATGATAATAAAAAAAATATTATCATTATTTTTTGAAAAGAAAAAGAAGAAAATTTTTCATCCATATATCTTATGTATAAAATAGATAACTAATAAAATCAAGTTTTTTTGTTTTTATATTTTATATAAGTTATCATCGATTATATATGTTGGAACAATTACTTAGAGAGGACATAAATATTGGTGATGTTATCGTTCATAGGCAATATGGGCTTGGAATTCTTCAGGGACTTGAAACTGTTTATGATGAAGATGTGTTGAAAATAGAATATGCGAATAAAAATTTTTTATATATTCCGGTTAGAGATATTGAATTGATTACAAAATATGGGGAATATGAGGATGGAGTCACAAAACTTGATTTTTTAAGCAAAGTTAGTTGGATTACCAAAAGAGAAAATGCCAGAAAAGATATAGAAGTTATAGCAAAAGAATTGATAAAAATTGCTGCCAAACGACATTTATCAAAGGCTCCAATATTGGTGGCTGATGCCAATGAATATAAGGAATTTTGTGATGAATTTGAATTTGAGGAAACACCAGACCAATTGCAGGCGATTAGAGATGTTGAGGCGGATTTAAAAAAGGGTATACCTGCTGATAGGTTAGTGTGTGGTGATGTGGGATTTGGAAAAACTGAGGTTGCTTTAAGGGCAAGCTTTATTGTTAGTAATTGTGGTATGCAAGTGGCACTTATATGTCCCACAACCTTATTATGTAGACAACATTACAATGTATTTTCCAAAAGATATGAAAAGACTGGAATTAGAATTGGTATGATTTCTCGATTTACAACAAATCACAATGGAATGAGAGAAGAGGTGGAACGAGGAAATATTGATATAATAATTGGCACTCATAGTTTATTGAATTTTAAGTTTAAACAATTTGGTATGCTTATAGTTGATGAAGAGCAAAGATTTGGCGTTAAACAAAAAGAAAAATTAAAAGAAATGCGAGATGGCGTACATTTGTTGACTTTATCAGCAACACCTATTCCACGAACCTTGCAAATGGCAATGACCGGTATTAAAGATTTGAGTATTTTGACAACGCCGCCCAAAAAGAGACAAAGTGTGGAGACAAAAGTTGGGAAAATGGATGAAAAAATATTTGAAAATGCAATTAGTTATGAGATTGAAAGGGGTGGAAAAGTGCTAATAGTTGTGCCAAGAATTGCTGATATCGTAAGGATTGAGGAAAATATGAAAGGGTTTTAAAACTATTTTTATTAAATTATTTTTCATTTAATTTTTTTCTCAATTCGTCCCAATATTCAATTCTTTTTTTAATCTCTCGTTCAAATCCCCTTTCATTTGGTATGTAAAAATTTCTTCGAGAATATTCCGTTGGGAAATAATTTTGTCCTGAAAAACAATTTGGTGTATCGTGGTCGTATTGATAATTTTCATTATATCCCAAATCTTTCATCATTTTTGTTGGTGCATTCAAAATATGTTTTGGTGGCATATAATTATGTCCCTTAACCGCTTGCATAACATCAGCATAAGCAATTGCTCCAGAATTTGATTTGGGGCAATTTGCTAAATAAATTACAAGATTTGTAATGGCAATATCTCCTTCTGGGCTTCCTAAAAAATCATAGGCCTGTAATGCATTAATTGCTTGCACCAATGCTTGTGGATCGGACATTCCTATGTCTTCCATTGCCATTCTAATTAATCTACGAAGTAAAAAATGTGGTTTTTCACCCGCCATCATCATTCTTGCACACCAATACAAAGCACCTTGCGCATCACTGCCTCTGACGGATTTATGTAGAGCACTAATCAAATTGTAATGACCTTCACCAGCCTTATCATATACTACGCCCTTATGTTGTAAAAATTTCAATAATTCTCCATTATTTAAAATTTTTTTCAATTTTGCATTAAATAATTCTTCGCATAAATTCAACAAATATCTACCGTCTGCACCAGATAATTCACATAATGTTTGATAACATTCCTCTTCAATTGGTAATTTTCCATTTATTTCTTCGGCTCTTACCATAAGTTTTTTTAAGTCATTGTCGCTCAAGGGTTTAAACACAATCAACCTACATCTTGAAAGTAATGCGGAATTAATTTCAAATGAGGGATTTTCAGTTGTGGTGCCAATAAGTGTAATAAACCCATTCTCCACAAATGGCAAAAATAAATCCTGTTGATTTCGCCTAAAACAATGTATTTCATCAATAACAAGCACAAGTCCTTTGCCATCCTTATTGTATTTTTCTGCTTTTTCAAAAATATTTCGTAAATCAGCACTTCCACTGCTGGTGGCACTTAAAAAGTCTATTTCCAGTCCACTTTTTTTTGCTAAAATTTTCGCTGTTGTGGTTTTACCACAGCCAGCAGGACCCCATAAAATGCAGGATGGAATTTTATTTCCATTGATTATACGACTTATTATGCCATTTTCATCAAATAAATGTTCCTGTCCCACCATAAAATTAAAATCAGTGGGGCGAATTTTATCTGCCAAAGGTTGTGTCCTATTTGTTTGAAACATAATTATATTATAATGCATTTTTTTACTTTGGCAAGTACTAAAATAAAATTAAATTTGATATTTAAATAAAAATATTGTTCAATATAAATATTTAAAAAATGTTTTTTTATGTTAAGCAATGAAAAAAAAGAAATTTTTGATTTTTTATATTCAAGTGTGGATGGATATGGAATATCACATAGAGCAAGAAATAAAATGCTGAATAAAGACAAAGAGCATTTAATTTATGGGGAAATGAGTATTGAGGAATTGGCTACATTTTATGAAAACGAAATATTTGTTGATAAAATTAAATCACTTAATGGGACTTTTTATGATTTAGGAAGTGGAACTGGCAAAATTGTATTGGCAAATTCTCTTTTACTGCCACATTTCAAGAAATTCGTTGGGGTAGAACTCTTAAAAGACTTAGTTTTGACGGCAAATGAAATAAAAAATAAATATTCAAAAACTGATGCAGAAAGTGCAAAAAAAATTGAATTTAAATGGGCGGATTTTTTTAATGTTGATTATGGTGATGCAGACTATATATTTATGCATTACCCCATGAATAATGCGGAAGACTTATATCTAAAACTTGAAGAAAAATTAGCAAAAGAACTTAAAAAAGGCACTATTGTGGTATCAGTAATCCGTTCATTAAAAAATAAGAATGTTTTTCGTGAATTAGTTTATTCTAATGTTACATTGCATTATGGAAGTGCTCCATATTCTTGTTATGAAGTAATATAATATCAAAAAACACATCAAAAAATTATTTGATGTGTTTTTTATTTTTGAAAAACTAAAATGAAATTGAATCATCTATTTTTTCTTCGATAAGATCATCCACTTGTTCTGCATCCACTTCCGTGTTGTCTTTTCTTTGAATTTTGTCTAAGATTTGTAAATTTGCTGAAAAGCCTTGTAAAACCACTTCTGTAGCATATCTTTCTTCACCTTGTTGATTGGTCCATTTCCGGGTTTGTAAGGCTCCTTCAATATATAACTTAGTGCCTTTTTTAACATATTTTTCAATTATGTTAACTAAACCATTGCTATAAATTACTATTTTGTGCCATTCAGTCTTTTCCCTTTTCTCTTTTGTTGTTTTGTCTCTCCATGCATCTGTTGTTGCTAAACTAAAAGTTGAAACCTTACCACCATTTGATAAAGTTCTGATTTCAGGTTCTTTTCCCACATTTCCTACTAAAATTACTTTATTTATTGCCATAAAATTAAGATATTATTATAATATAATTATTATTAACCATATAATAAAAAAAAGCAAATAAATATTAAAAAAGGTGAAGAAAATATGTAAAATCAAAGTATGAT
>JAITOR010000044.1 GCA_031289855.1 Rickettsiales bacterium | reverse complement strand
AATAAAAACATAATAAATAATGTAAAAAACGTATGAAAAAATATGAATTAAAAACTAAATAGATTATTAATTTGCTTTTTATTCATCATTATTTATCATTTAAATAAAAAAGGATTTTTTATGTATGAATTGTCAAAATTAGCATTATACCATTAAGTATTTACTTTCACCATTACTTCTTGTTCTTCAATGTTGGGAATAAAATTACATCCTTTATTGTTTCCGTTCCAGTCATAAACATAACTAATCTGTCAATTCCAATACCAACTCCTCCCATTGGAGGCATTCCAATTTCCATGGCATGCACGAAATTTTCATCCATCTTCATGGCTTCTGTATCATATTCACGATTTTCCTCTTGTTTTTTTAACCTATAGTATTGGTCTATTGGGTCATTTAATTCACTATAACAATTTGCCAATTCCTTACCACCAGCATACAATTCAAATCTTTCCACTAAATTTTTATCACTTCTATGTGTCTTTGTTAAAGGAGAAACCTCTAATCTGTGGTCAATTATAAAAGTCGGTTGTATTAAAAATTTTTCACAAGTTTCCTCAAACAAAACATGTATCAACTCACCCACACTTGCTTTTTCCTCACATTCTATGTGCAATTCTTTTAATTTTGCCACAACTTCATCTTTTGACATTTTGTCAACTTCGATTCCCAAATGCTCCCTTACCGCTTCATAAATTGAAAGTCGTTTAAATGGTGCCTTAAAATCAATTTCTTCACCTTTAAATTCAATTTTTGTCGTTTCATTATTAATTGTTTTTGCAATCAATTCCAACAATTGTTCCGTTCTTTCCATTTGTACATTATAATCTGTATAAGATTCATACCATTCAATCATGGTAAATTCAGGATTATGGGTCATATCAATACCTTCATTTCTAAAATTATGCCCAATTTCATATACTTTTTCAAAACCACCAGCAATTAATTTTTTTAAATACAATTCATCGCTGATTCTTAAATAAAGTTGCATATCAAGAGCATTATGATGAGTCACAAACGGTTCAGCGCTTGCTCCACCATAAATCGGTTGCAAAACTGGTGTTTCTGCTTCATAAAACCCTTTATTGTCAAAATATTTTCTAATTGTAGAAATTATTAAACTTCGTTTTTTGAAATGCTCTCGTTTTTCTGGACTTACAGCCAAATCAATAAATCTCAACCTATATTGAAGTTCTGTATCAGTCAAACCATGAAATTTTTCAGGCAACAAAGCTACAGATTTTGACAATAATGTTATTTCCTTTGCAAAAATACTTATTTCACCCCTCTCCGTTTTGTAAACAAAGCCTTCCACGCCTATAAAATCACCTGCATCAAGTAATGATAATAATTTTTGTGTTAATTCTGGTAAAAATATTTTTTCAATATAAATTTGTATTTTGCCAAATTCATCATGAACATCCATAAACATCAATTTTCCAAGATTTCGTTTTAAAATCAGTCGTCCAGCCACTTTATATATGTCATTTTCTAGTTTTTCTGTATCCTTCAAATCTATATATTTTTCTTTAAATTCTTTTGAATTTATGGTTTTTTCATAGCCATAAGGGTATGGATTAATCCCAAGTTCCTTTATGGACTTTAACTTTATAAGTTTTTGCTTATCGGCAGTTTGTGAAACTTTCGTATAATTTAAAATATCGTCAAACATAAAAATAATAACATAATTACTGTATATGACTTTATAGTATAATATTTTTTTTGCAAATTTATATGTAATTGCCATAATGAAAATATGATTAAAAAAATTGTATTTTCATTTCTATTTGCCTCTAATATTTTTGCATTGGAGCCCCTATATGTATTCAAAACTTGGAATGTTTTTAGCAGCATTAAGGACGGAAAAGATGTGTGTTATATAATGTCATTACCAGTGGAAAAACGAGGAAATTACAAACAAAGGGGAGAACCATATTTGATGGTAATAAAAATAAGAGGACAAAAACTAATTGAAGTTGTCGTTAGTGGTGGACATCTAAATAATGAAAAAAAAGCAGGTGATATCACAATACTAAAACGTAAATTTCCATTAATTGCAAAAAAAGAAAAAGCATTCACCGTCGATAGAAATGATGACGAAGAAATCGTTAGACTCTTGCAAAATGAATATGCAAAAAAAATTTTTATCAAAAACTATTTTACAAATGGATTTTATGCGATAGATGTGTATTCAACTGTAGGTTTCAACGATGCCTATCAAAAATTAATAGAAATATGCGTTGCTGAGTAAAGTTATTTCCAATTAACTCCTCTTTTTACAATATTTGCCGGATTTCCACATATACAACAATTACTCTCGCTAAAAACTTTTCCCACCACGGCACCAACACCAACTATGCAATTTTCAGCAATTTGTGCATTTTTCAAAAATGTCGTATTTGCTCCAAGCCAACAATGTTTTCCAATAATACAAGGATGTTTTTGTTTGTTTATCTTATTACCTTCAGCATCAATAACATCATGATAATCCGTTACCCAAAAATCAGCATCACTGATTAAACAATCTTCCCCAATTGATAAAGTTGCCCGTTCAGTTTTAATTGAAAGTTTAGTATTTATACGAGTGCCTTTGCCAATTGTTATTTTATTTTTACTTCCTTGACAAGCGATATTCACACTTCCCCATACTAAAATACTACCAATTTCAATATAGTTGTCATTATAATTTTTTACACCCTTTTCTCTATCACAAATATTTATGTTAAAATCTTTTGTTTTTATTGGAAGGCATAGTTTTATAACATTATTACTTCCAGAAATATTGATTTTAAAGCCTAATGGAATCTTGCTGTAATTATTTATATATTCAATGTTTTTTTTAACAACTATTATTATGTTATTTTCCCCATTAATGATATTTACCGCTTTATTCATACGATTCCTCTGCCAGTTGATGAAAGAGTGAATAATAAAGTTGATTTTTTGAAAAAAACGGGTAATAAGATTGCTTTTTTTTGAAGAAGGATAAACAGATGAAGTTCTTAATCTCTCTCTCTCTCTCTCTCTCTCTCTGGGTTGACGAAGTTAAATTTAATAAATTTCATAAAAATAATAATTTATAATACTATAACTTTCATCATAAGTGGTCAAAAGATAAAAAGCAA
>JAITOR010000034.1 GCA_031289855.1 Rickettsiales bacterium | reverse complement strand
TACATTAACACGAACATTGTTTCAATAGTTATGGTAAAATTGTAATGTTGTAATTAATTGCGATTATAATAATGTGATTATGACAAAGCCTTGTATTATAAGTAATACAGGATTTTGTTTATTAAATAAATTTTGTTCTTTTATTTTAATTGCTTTTATATTTAAACATTGTATAAAACAAATATTCAAAAAAGTTAAAAAATTTATTTGACAACTACATATAGTGATTTATAATAGGTTAATAACTATATATAGGAATTTTATGAAAAGTAATCCAGAAGTATTTATAAAGCCTAATCTAAAAGATAGATTGGCAAAGGCATTTAAAAGTGCAAAAAGTGGTTCTTTATCTGATTTTTTAAATACAATTAAAAACAATAATTTAAAATTTATAGCAGGCGATCAAACAGAAATAATAGAACAAGAGTTGTTAAAAGCAAACTTGCTAAAGGTTTATAAAGAATTTATTAAAGAAGAAGTTGAGGCGGAATTGACTTCAAAGCAAGAAAATAGGGATACAAAGGTTTCATCCAAAGCTTCGGTCAAGGAATATATTGATAAAGAGGATTGGAGGATTAATGCAAATGCCAATGTTGGCTATTCGAATGCAGGTATGATAAGCAATCTTGCTGGTAAATTGGTGGCAAACTATTGGTTGGATAATGTTTATTCAAAGGAAGAAGGCGAGGCTCACAGAATTGCAGACTATCACATACATGATTTGGATAATTTATCCGGTTATTGTGCTGGTTGGTCGTTAAGGGCTTTATTGGATGAAGGTTTTAACGGGGTTCGTGGTAGAGTATCTGCTCAGGCTCCTAAGCATTTTCGTTCAGCATTGGGTCAAATGGCAAATTTTTTGGGTATTTTACAAAGCGAATGGGCTGGTGCTCAAGCTTTCAGTAGTTTTGACACTTACCTTGCCCCTTATGTTTTCATAGATAATTTGAGTTTGGAGGAAATTAAAAAAGGTATATCATCGTTTATTTATAACTTGAATGTGCCAGCAAGGTGGGGACAGAGTCCTTTTACTAATATCACGCTTGATTTTACCGTACCAAATGATTTGAAAGATCAATTTCCCACAAGAAAAGGTCTGCATTTATTTAAGGACTTGGATAAAAAAACAGATTTATTGAATTCGAACGATATATTAAAAAGAGCAAAAGAAAGGGGCATTGAAAATTTGGAAGATTTTACCTACAAATACTTTCAAAAGGAGATTGAATTGATTGATATAGCATATTATCAAGTTATGACGGAAGGGGATACGGAGGGTCAACCTTTTACATTCCCAATTCCAACAGTTAACATTACAGAGGATTTTAATTGGAATAGTCCAGCGGCTGATGCACTTTTTGAAAATACAGCAAAAATTGGAAGTTCGTATTTTCAAAACTTTATTGGAAGTCAATATATGAAAAATGCAGAGGGAAATTTAGTGGAAAATCCTAATGCCTACAAGCCAGGAGCCGTTAGAAGCATGTGTTGTCGTTTGCAATTGGATTTGCGAGAATTGTTAAAACGAGGAAATGGGTTGTTTGGATCAGCTGAAATGACTGGTAGTATTGGTGTAGTAACAATCAATATGGCAAGGTTAGGATATAGATTTAAAGGTTATAGCGATGGATTGGTGAAATTTGGTGATAAAGTTGGATTTTTAAAAGAATTAACAAGACTTATGGATTTGGCAAAGTCTACACTTGAAAAAAAACGAATTTTTGTGCAAGAATTGTATGAGAGAGGTTTTTATCCATATACAAAACGATATTTGAAACATTTTAGAAACCATTTCTCCACAATCGGTTTGAATGGCATGAATGAAATGATTAGAAATTTCACTGATGACAGCTATGATATCAGCGATCCACGAGGTATTGCTTTGGCTGATGAGGTATTAGAATTTATGAGGAATAAATTAAAAGAATATCAAAATGAAACTGGAAATTTATATAATTTGGAGGCAACACCCGCTGAAGGCACTACATATAGATTTGCGAAAGAAGACAAAAAACGATATGCAAGCATTATACAGGCTGGTAAGGAACCTAATATTTATTACACTAATAGTAGCCAATTAAGGGCTAATTATACTGATGATCCTTTTGATGCATTAAATATGCAGGATAGTTTGCAGGGAAAATATACAGGTGGCACCGTATTGCATTTATATATGAGTGAAAGAATTAGTAATATGGAAAGTTGTAAAAGGTTCGTGAAGAGTGTATTAAGTAATTATAGACTACCATATATCACAATAACACCTGTATTTTCAACTTGCAGTGAGCACGGATATTTAAATGGTGAGATTGAAACTTGTCCACATTGTGGAGCAAAAACGCAAGTATGGACGAGAGTTATGGGGTATCACAGGCCAGTTGAAAGTTTCAATGTTGGAAAGAGGGGCGAGCATGGAGAGAGGGTATTATTTGTGGAAAATGGAGAAAAAATAAGAGAATATGAAAACAAAGTGTGTGGTGCATAAAAAGTGATTGTAATTTAAAGAGAGAAGTAAAAAGCCCATATAAGATATCAATCGTGAGATTGTAGGGAGAGAGAGGGGAGTATCGCCCCCTTTGTCTTTTTTGCACCAAATTGTATTTTATTAATTTACATATTAAATCAATCTTCCAAATTACTTCCTTCTTTTCTAAAATTTTCTTTAGCTTCTGTCACATTCCTTCCTTTTGCATATCCCAAATATTGATATCCTCTCTTCAACAAAACAATCGAATAATATTTATTGATTTTAATTCCTAAAAATATTGCTAAAACAACATTTACGGGATAACAAAAAATCATTAACACTGAAATTACAAACAGTGTCACACTTTCTCTATAAAGTTCTCTATATGCTAAATATACAAAAGTAAATAAAAAAATTTGCCCTATAAATGAAAAAATATCAAAACCAACTTTTATAAACAAAGTTTCTTCAACTTTATTATCTTTATGTAAAAGATAAACATTGTATGTGTTTAACATTACTCTCTCCACTCTAAATAAGTTTTTTCGCTATTTCTCAAATCAATAACTTTTAAATTATGTTCCATATTTTCTTTTTTCAAAATTTCTTCCAGCATTTTCCAGGCTTGTATTTCATCGTTTTCTGGCATTTTTACCAATATTCCATTGTAAAACTCAAAATTCCATCTTCTATCTTGAATTTTTGTCACGTATCTTATTTTTTGCATTAAATCTGCATTCGATGTTAGCAAATTAAATAAAGAATTTATATTTCTTTTAACATTCTCGCCAGATAAATTTATCAAATTGCCTTCAAAATCCTGCACCGCATATTTCCCAATCTTTATTTCTTCCCCAGTTTCATTTATTAATTTTGATTTGTTATTCTCAATCAATATAGCAAAAGGCATATATTCTATGATATTGATTATTAAAATGTTGTCTTTTAAATCTCTCTTTATTTCAAGATTTTTTATCCAAGGATCCTTTTTTAATTCATTGAATAGCATCTCCAAATCAATTTGTTTAGAATCACAAAAACCATCTATTCTTTGTTGCAATTTTACTTTATCAACTCTATTATTTCCTTTTAATTCCACATTATAACAACTGCTTTTAAAAAATTCATTTATAATATAATTGTATGTATTATTTTTTACCATTTTGAAAGTTTTATACAATAAAAAACTACATAAAATAATAATTAAAGAAAAAAATATATATAAAAAAAACAATTTATATTTTAGATATTTGTTTCTTTTGAAAAACATTATCATCCTTCATTTATTATTTTTGCAAACTCTTTGTTGTTATTTTCAATTGCTCCACTTGCAACATTTACGGCATAAAAACACAATTCTTCAAAAGAAACTTTATGCTTTTTTGCCAAATTATATAGGTTTTGTATAGATTCCATAATATCTTGCGGAACCTGTCCGCCTTTTTTTTCCGATAACCATTTAACTTGAAAATTTATAGGATGGTTATCCTCTCTTGGATCTCCAATATAAAAGAGAATATTTTGTTTTCCACCTTGAAAATTACAAGGAATACTAAATTCTTTTGTCATGATACAATAATACATGATTAAAAATAATTTGTCAAAAAAATTGACTAATAAAATAAAACATATATTTTAATAATTATTAAATATTATTTATTAAAAATGACTAAAATGTGTGAATTGACAGGGCAGAAAGTAGTTGTGGGAAGAAACGTTTCTCATACAAAAGGACACCCTACTAGAACTTCAAAAAAATTTGTTCCTAATTTAAAAAAGGCAACATTTAAAAGTGTTGCACTTGGTAAGGACATAACATTGCAAGTGGCAACTGGAACATTAAGAACCATCAATAAATATGGTGGATTTGATGCTTTTATAATCAATTGCAGAAAAAATAAACTAACTCCGGATGCAAAAATATTCAAGAAAAAAGCAGAGAAATCACTTGAAAAAAGTGGTTTAATCACTGATATTAAAGTTGTAAAGGCAAAAAAAGTTAGAAGAATAAATGCGAGAAAAAGAGATGGAAAAATTAAGAAATAAATTTTTTGATAGAATTGAAAAGGTTAAAAATAGTCAAGACTTAAAAGAATTAAAAAATGAATTTTTAAGTAAAAATGGCTCAATAACTCTTTTGATGAAAGAAATAAAAGATTTATCCAAAGATGACAAAATTGAATTGAATAGGCTTAAAAATGATACTGAAAAAAAGATAACAGAGTTGGAAAAAGATTTTGAAATTGAAAAAATAAGAAGTGATTTGAGAAATGAAAAAATAGATGTAACTTTACCGGTTAGAAAAGTTGAAAAAGGCTCAATTCATCCATTAACGAAGACCATAAAAGAATTGGAAGATGTTTTTTATAATATGGGATTTTCGATAACATCTGGTGTAGAACTAGAGGATGATTGGCATAATTTTGAAGCGTTGAATACTCCCCCCAATCATCCGGCAAGACAAATGCAAGATACGTTTTTTTTGCAAAACAAACATCTTTTAAGGACTCAGTGTACGGCAACAGATGTGAGAGAAATGGAGCGAAAAAAACCACCCTATAAATTCGTTTCATTAGGAAAAACTTATCGTAGAGAAATGGATGCTACTCATTCACCAATGTTTTCTCAAGTTGATTTACAATATATAGATAAAAATGTTACGGTTGCCAATTTAAAATATCTTATTATCGAATTTTGTAAAAAATTTTTTGAAATTAAAGATTTAAATATTAGATTTAGACCAAGTTATTTTCCTTTTACAACTCCAAGTTTAGAAGTTGATATGAGTTGTATAAAAGAGGGTGGAAAGATCGTAAAATTTGGTGAAGGTAGTGATTGGTGTGAATTGGGTGGCAGTGGCTTTACACATCCAAACGTTATTAAAAACATCAATCTCGATTCGAATGAATGGCAAGGAGTTGCATTTGGATTTGGATTAGAACGAATGGCCATGTTAAAATACGGAATTGGCGATGTTAGAACTCTTTTTGAGGGTGATTTGAGATATTTAAAACATTATTCGTTTAATTGTTACGAAAAATAATTATATTAAAAACCATAATGATAATTTTAATAAAATAGCAAATGATATTACATCAATAATTGCGGCAGAAACCAT
>JAITOR010000056.1 GCA_031289855.1 Rickettsiales bacterium | reverse complement strand
ACTCAATATAGAAGTTAAGCCTTCTCTGATATCATCACCAGTTAATTCAAGTTTATATTTTTTTGCCAAATCACTTTTATTTGCATAATCAATTACACTTCTTGTGAGCGCGGCTTTAAAGCCCTGTAAATGTGTGCCACCATCACCTTGTTTAATGTTATTTGTAAAACAAGTTATGTTTTCATAATAGCCGTCATTCCATGCTAAAGCAACTTCAAATGATATACCATTCTCTTCTTTGCTTTTTAAAAATAAAGGTTTAGCGATGGCAGTTTTGCCTCTATCTATAAATCTTACAAATTCTAACAAACCATCTTCATAGTGAAAAGTTTCCAATTTTTGTTCTTCACTCCTGTCATCAATTAAGTCAATACTTACAAATGAGTTTAAAAAAGCCTTTTCACGAATTGCTTTTTCCAATATTTCATATTTGAATTCAATATTATTATTAAAAATTTCTGCTGATGGGAAAAAAATTACTTCGGTTCCAGTTTTATCGCTATCACCAATAATTTTTAATGGTTCTTGTGTGTCACCATTTTTAAATTCCATATAATATATGTGTCCCTTTTGATAAACCTTAACTTTTAACCAATCACTCAAAGCATTTACTACACTTGCACCCACACCATGTAAACCGCCAGACACTTTATAACTATCTTGATTGAATTTTCCACCAGCATGTAAATCCGTAAAACAGACTTCCACAGCAGATTTTCCTTCACCTGCATGCATACCGGTTGGAATTCCTCTACCATTATCAAGAACTGATGCTGAACCATCTTTGTTTAATGTCACAATTATCTTATTTGCATAGCCAGCAAGTGCTTCATCAATGGAATTATCGAGTATTTCATAGAGCATATGATGCAAACCACTACCATCATCCGTATCGCCAATATACATTCCTGGTCGTTTTTTCACTGCCTCTAAACCTTTTAAAACCGTAATTGAATTCGCTGAATATTCTGTCATTTATAACTCCTTTAATATTAATGTAGATAATAAAGTTTTAAAAAAAAATGTCAAAGTTATTTTTTATTTGTTAACATAATATAAAGGTTAAAGAAAATTTTAATATTTTAACAAACATGTTGCTTTTATTTTTTAAATTTTTATTATTGATATTGAATGAATTACTTTTATTAATATGAAATTTACTTTAAAATGGTTAAAAGAATACTTGGATACTGATGTTTCATTACAAGAAATATGTGATAAATTGCCAGCAATTGGGCTTGAAGTTGAGGACGTGATTGATAATGCGGAGACATTAAAAGGTTTTAACTGCGTTCTTGTGAAAGATTGTCAAAAACATCCGGAATCAGATCATTTAAATATATGCAAAGTAGTTACTGCCACAGGAGATATATTACAAATAATATGTGGCGCCTCCAATGTAAAATCTGGTGTAAAAGCAATTTTATGTCCCATTGATAGTACACCACCCGGTTTAGGTATTAAAATTACAAAAAGTAAAATTAAAGGTTATGAAAGCCAAGGAATGTTATGTAGTGAAAAAGAACTTGGACTTGGTGAAGATCATAAGGGAATTTTACTTTTACCAGATGAAACTTTGCTTGGAAAAAATATTGCAGAGATTAAAAATTTAAACGATGTCTTTGTGGATATTTCAATTACACCAAATCGTGGAGATTGTTTGGGAGTTTATGGAATTGCAAGAGATTTGGCTGCCACTGGACTTGGGACGTTGAAGCCTTTTGAAAATTGTAAAATAAATGAATCTGTAAAAAATCCATTTAACATTACGATTGATGATGAAAATTGCCCTGAATTTGCAATAAGATATATTAAAGGAGTTAAAAATTGTGAATCGCCAGCATGGTTAAAACAAAGATTGGAGGCCATTGGTTTTACACCAAAAACCGCATTGGTTGATATTACGAACTATGTAATGTGGTGTTTAAATCGTCCATTACATTGTTATGATGCTGATAAAATTAAAGGTGATTTTTTGATAAAAAAATCAAAAGGTGGTGAAAAGTATTTAGCACTTGATAAATACGAGTATATTTTACCTGAGAATGCTACTTTAATTGCCAACACCAATGATGACATATTGGGACTTGCTGGAATTATTGGTGGTGGTGGTACAGCAACTGAATTAACAACAACAAACATTGTGCTTGAATGTGCAATTTTTGAGCCCATAAGTATAGCAACCACCGCAAGAAAGATTGGCATAAATACGGATGCAAAATATAGATTTGAACGATCTGTTGATGGTGCTAACAGAGAAGTTGTTATGAACTATGCTACAAAATTAATATTAGATATTTGTGGTGGTGAAGCAAGTGATGTGGCATTCAAAAAACATAAAAGTTTTGATGAAATTTTCAAAAAACGAATCATTGATTTCAAAATAACTGACTTTAAAAGAGTTTTGGGTATTGAAATTCCAACAAATAATATAGAACAAATATTAATTAAATTGGGGTATGATGTAAAAATAATTGGTTCGAATATAAGTGTCATAACTCCATCCTGGAGAAATGGATACATTGAAATACCAGAAAATGTAATTGAGGATGTGATTAGAATTTATGGTTATGAAAAGGTACAACCTGCATTGGTAAGTGAAGAAAAAATTGATGAAGATGATATAAATAAAATTAACAGAAATAAAAGTGATATCTATTATGAAGTTAATAAATTACTTGCTGGTAATGGACTTACTGAAATCATAAGTTGGAGTTTTATAAATGAAAAGTTATCTGCAGAATTTGCTCCCATCAATGATGATTTAAGATTGTTAAATCCAATGACACAAGATATGGCGTATCTTCGTCCATCTTTAATACCAGGAATGTTAAATGTTATTGAATATAACAATGCTCGTAGTATTGATAATGTAAGTGTTTTTGAAAATGGTGTAGTATTTTTAGGAACAGAGGTTGGAGATCAGAAAAAGGTGCTTGCAGGTGTTAGAAGTGGTTTGACAACCAATAAAAACATATACGGAACTTCAAGGGCATATGATGTTTTTGATGTAAAAAAAGATTTATATGATGTGCTTGAAGTTTTTGGAATAAATGCTGATAGTTTAACACTTACACAAGATTTTCCTGATTATTTTCATCCATCAAAAAGTGGTGCCATAAAAATGGGTAGCATTATACTTGGTGTATTTGGTGAAATCAATCCATTTAAAATGGTAAAATTTGATTTAAAATACAAGGTTAATGCTTTTGAAATTTATTTAGATAATGTGCCAAGAAATAAAGCAAAGGCAACTCAAAAAAAGAAGTTTACTTTAAATGAATTACAACCGATTTACAGGGATTTTGCATTTATAGTTGATAAAACGTTGGAGGTGGGAAAAATTATTGATGTGGTAAAAAAAATAAACAAAGATTTAATTAAGGAAATAAATTTATTTGATATATATAATGGAAAAGGCATGAAAGAGGGCAAAAAATCAATCGCATTTACAATAAAAATTCAACCAACTGGTAATAGCCTTACATTAGAAGAAATTGATGATATAAGTAGTAAAATTATAGGAGAAATTGTAGAAAAATTTAATGGCGTTTTGAGAGACAAATAGTATGAAAAATTTTATTATTAGATGGGGAATAAGATTGTTGATTTTTGTAGTTATGACACTTGGAATTATTGAAAGTATCAATACAAAATCTATATTATATACGATGGTTTTTGTAGCTCCATTGTTTATTGGTGCCATAACTTGTGGTTGGATTTGTCCTGCTGGATTATTACAGGATGTTTTGTTTAAATGCGGCAATGGTTTAAACAAAAAAATTCCAGACATTTCATTAAAAATACACAAGAAAATAAGATGGTTGCGATATATATTTGCAGGCACATTAGTTACTGGTGTATTTGTTTTACCAGCAACAATTCAACATGGAATTGGAAACTTAACAAAATTACAATTTGCAGGTGCTTATATTTCTATTGCATTTGCTATAATTTCAATATTTATAAATAGGTTTTTTTGTAGATATTGTTGTCCTTATGGTGCAATTGCTGGCATAAAATCATTAATTCGTCCTCTAACTATTAAAAAAAATAAAAGTTTGTGCATAAATTGTAAAAAATGCGACAATGTATGTCCCATGAAAATTGAAATGAGTAAAGTTATCTCTTCATGTTCGCCCAATTGTATAAATTGTTTTAAATGTATGGAAAATTGCCCAAAAAAAGCACTATATATTGGAATAAGGGAGTATAAAAATAAATGAAAAAATTTATTATAATTTTATTTTTTATAGGAAATACATTTGCTTTGCCACTAAAATTTGATAATAAAACTTTGAATATTGAGGCGGAAGAGGTTGAAATTTTACAAAATAATCAACAAATTATTTTTAAAGACAATGTAAAGGTAAAAAATGATGATTTTAAATTAAATGCTGATAATATGGTTGTTTTTTATGATGGTAAAAATGAAGTAAAAGAAATAAATGCAAAAAATAATGTTAAATTGTTTTCAAAAAATGTTAAAATAAATAGCGAGGAAGGTCTTTATGAAGCAAAAAAAAATTTAATAACCATGTCAAAAAATGCAAATGCAATTGAAAATGGTGTGAATATATCTGCTGATATTTTTAAATACAATACAATCACAAAAAAGAGTAATATAGAAAGCAAAAGAGGCGAAAAAATAAAAATTATATTATATAAATAAAATTTGATTTTTTAAAAAAAATATCAATAATTGATAATATGAGGGAAAAATTTTTAAGAACATTAAAGGTTGTTTTTGATTTTATAAAAAATCAAGTTGTCATTTTGTCAAATGGAGAAACAAAAAGTTTTAAGATAACTTTGTATGTATGGGGACTTATTCCTGCATTTATTGTGGTTCTTTTTTTGCAAAGAAAAATAAATTTAAGTCAAAATAGTTTTTTAACTTTAATATTTGAGGTATTTTTGATATTGTATTTTTCTTGGCATATTTATGTGATTAGAAAGACTTTAAAAGTTCAACCAAATTTGAGAGCACCAAAAAAATTAAGTAAAAAGGAATTGTATGTTAATAAAACGGCAGACGAAATTCAAGAAATAAAAAAACAACAGAAGAAAGAGTTGTCGCAAAAATTGTTATTGAAAAAACCTTGGAAAGAAACCCCTGATTATGTAATTATTGGATGTTTTGATTTTTTTGTTGTATTGACTGAATTTAGTTTATTTATGAATATTTTTAAATAAATATAATTTTACTTTTTATTACAATTCTTTATAACCATATTATGTTTATACATTTGAGAAATCATACTGAATATTCTTTGAGTCTTGGGGCCATTAGGGAGAAGAGCATGATTGCTAAAGCAAAAGAACTTAAAATGCCAGCATTGGCTGTTACTGATAGTGGCAACATGTTTGGTGCCTTAGAATTTTCAATTGCAGCAAGTAAAGAAGGTGTTCAACCAATAAATGGGTGCGAGTTTGTAATTGAGAAAACAGGACTTTTCGAAAAAGATCCAATGGATGTTGAAAATACGGAATGTCTTGCTAAAATTGTTTTTTTAGCACAAACAGATGAGGGTTTTAAAAATCTTATTGCCCTTTCAAGTGAAAATTTTTTAAAAAGAATGGAGAATAAAACTCCAAGGATAAAATTTGAATGGTTAAACAAAGAAATTTGTAGGGGAATCATTTGTTTAACTGGTGGTGCAGATGGCATTATTGGTAAATTATTATTGAAAAATAGAAAAAATGAAGCGGAAAAAATTTTATTGGAATTGAAAGAAGTTTTTGAAGATAGGTTATACGTTGAAATATTGAGACATGGTTTAAAAGACGAACATAAAACAGAGGACGATTTTATAGAACTGGCAAATAAGCATAATATTCCAATTGTAGCAACCAATGATTGTTACTTTATGAATAAGGATAATTTTAGAGCCCAAGATATTTTGTCCTGTATAGGAGAAAAAAATCATGAAACTATTGTAAATAGAAAAATGAAAACACCAGAACATTATTTCAAAACATCCGATGAGATGATTGAACTTTTTGCTGATATTCCGGAGGCAGTAGAAAATACAATAAATATAGCCAAAAGAATAAGCACTATGGCTTATAAACGAAAACCTACTTTACCACGATATACGGATAAGGACAAGGAGTCTCCTTTAATGAAAAAATTGTGTGATGACGGATTAAAAGAAAGATTAAAACAAAAATTTATAAATGAAAAAATAATAGATAAAAAAGAACAAGAAGAGATAGAAAAAAAATATTTTGACAGATTGTGTTATGAAATTGGAATTATAGAAAAAATGGATTTTCCAGGTTATTTTTTAATAGTGCAAGATTTCATAAGGTGGTGCATAAATAATAATATACCTGTTGGACCTGGTAGAGGTTCTGGAGCGGGTTCTGTTGTGGCTTGGAGTTTAAAAATTACAAATGTAGATCCAATTTTATTCGATATATCGTTTGAGAGATTTTTGAACCCTGAAAGAGTTTCAATGCCCGATTTTGATATTGATTTTTGCCAAAGAGGTAGAGGTAAAGCGGTGGAATATGTGCAAAATAAATACGGAAAAGATTTGGTTTCACAAATAGTTACATTTGGAAAATTGCAATCAAAAGCGGTGATTAAGGATGTGGCAAGGGTTTTACAATTCAATTACAATGATGCTGATAATTTGAGTAAAAGAATTCCACAAGGTTCTAAATTGCAAGATGCCATAAGTAATGATGAAAATTTAAAACAAGATATGATACAAGATTCACAAATTGGTGAAATTATTGATATCTCTTTGCAATTGGAAGAATTATGCAAAAATACCTCTGTGCATGCAGCTGGAGTTGTTATTGGGGATAAGCCATTGAAAGAAATTTGTCCATTGTATTTTGCTGATGATGCGGAAATGCAAACCATACAATATACAATGAAATACGCGGAAGAAGTTGGTCTTGTAAAATTTGATTTCTTGGGATTGTCGACTTTAACCGTGATAAAAGATGTGATAGATGATTTGATGGAAAATAGGGGAATTAGAATTGATATTAATAATATACCATTTGATGATGAAAAAGTTTATGAAATGTATGCTAATGCTGATGTTTTAGGAGTATTTCAAACGGAAAGTCCAGGTATGAAAGGTAATTTGAAACAAATGAAACCTGATAGAATTGATGACATTACAGCGCTTGTGGCTTTATATCGTCCAGGGCCAATGGGTAGCATTCCAACATATATTAAAAGAAAAAATGGAGATGAAAAAATATCCTGCTTACATCCATTAATGTTAAAAATTTTGGAAAAAACATATGGAATTATTGTTTACCAAGATCAAGTTATGAATATTGCAAGAGATTTGGCAGGATATACTATGGGTGGTGCCGACATGTTAAGGCGAGCAATGGGTAAAAAAATTAAAGAACAAATGGATGCTCAGAGGGAAATTTTTATAAGAGGCGGAAAAATTAAAACTACTCTTTTCGGTGAGGAAGTGGAGCAAGAAATTCCAGGCGTTGGTAAGTATAGTGGAATAAGTGAGGATGTTGGAAATAAAATATTTAATTTAATGGCCGAATTTGCGAGTTATGGCTTTAATTTAGCCCATGCTACAGCCTATGGAATTATTAGTTATCAAACTGCCTTTTTGAAGTACTATTTTCCTGTGGAATTTTATGTAGCAACAATGAATGATAGAATTGCGGATAGTGATGTGATAGCAACATTTGTGGAAGACATTAGGTCGCATAATTTTAAAGTATTAATGCCAGATATAAATAAAAGTGATATATATTTTAAAACTGAATGTATTAAAAAAAATGAAAATGTTTTATCGCGAGATATTGACGGAGAAAAGCCATACAATTTTACGGAAAAAGATGAGGAAAATAATGTAAATTATGCAGTTAGATATGGATTGGCTGGTATTAAAGGACTTGGTTGGAAAGCCGCAGAGTTAATTATTGAGGAAAGAAAACAAAATGGTGATTTTAAAGATATTTATGATTTCATAAAACGATTTGACACAAAGATTATCAATAAAAAAATACTTGAATCGCTTGCAAAGTGTGGAGCCTTTGATGGTATACACAATAATCGTAGACAAATACATGATTCCACTGAGGAAATTATAAAATTAAATTCAGGTGCAATGGAGGAAAAAAATACAAAACAAATGAATTTTTTTGATGCTTTTGAAGAACATTCGACCACAAAATTACCAGAAATGAACGATTGGGATGAGAATGAAAGATTTGAAATGGAATTTAGAGGATTTGGTTTTTTTATTGGTGGTCATCCTCTGTATAAATATCATGAAGAATTGCTTGAAATGCATGTTATTTATAGTGATAGTTTGCAAGATTTAGGAAATGATGATAGAATAATAATGGTTGGGGTTGTGGTATCAAAAGAAATAAAGAAAAATAAGAGTGGAAAATTTGCCTTTATTACATTGGCGGATCCAAAAGGAATTATTGAAATGACTTTGTTTAGCGAAGAATTATTGATAAAACATAAAGATTTGTTGGATGCAAAATTACACAGTAAAGTTGCTATGTCAGTTCATATTAGAAAAGATGAAGGAGAACAGATAAGATTAAATATAAGTGATATCGCAAGTTTTGATGATTTTATAACAGGAAAAGTTGAATTGCAAAATCCATTATGTAAGATAATTTCACAATTGAAAATAAAGGAGGTTAAATTTGCCAATGAATTAAAAGAAATAGATAGTGATGAAAGATTTTATATGGCCGGAATTTTAGAAAAAATTGATGAAAGGGAGACTAAAAAAGGTAGTAAATATCTATTTATCACCATAAATGATCCAAAAGGAAATGTTAATATGTCAGTGTTTGATGAAAATTTAGTGGAAAATCCAATCTTAAAAAAGGGGGAAAAAATTGCCATTGCTTGTAGCAATAATAGGGATGAAGGTGGGCGAAATAGACTAAATGCCACTGATTTTTGTAAATTGGATGATTTTTTAAATAACAAATACGATTTGAAATTAAAAAGAAAATTTAGTGGAAGTAGTGGATATGGCGGTTGGCATGGTGGTGGATATGGTGGCGGCTTTAATTATAAAAAAGACAAACCATCTTGGATGGAAGATAACAAAGTTCCGGATCCGGTTATGCAAGAGAAAAAACAAAGAGAACAAAAACAACAAATTATAAATGAAATCAAAATTTATGCGGAAACGCAATTGCAAATTAAGGACATACAAACTGTGCTAAATTCTACAAAAAAAGAAAACTCAAATGAATGGACTAAAGTAATTTTAGACACTGGGTTGCAAAAATTTGATTTAGGAAATAAATATGTGCTACATGATGAGGACAAAAAAAGATTAGAAGCAATAAAAGGAATTAGGGTTGTGTAGATTTATTAATTGACTAATAATAAATAAATATTATTATACACAATATGTAATATAAAAATTTAATATGACGGAAAATGTTGCAAAACCTTTATTTAGTGGCAAAATTGCCTTTACTTTATATGATACATATGGATTTCCATTGGACTTGACACAGGATATTCTAAGAGGCAAAGGCATTGAAGTTGATGTGGCAGAATTTGATAAATCCATGGCAGAACAAAAAGAACGAAGCAAATGGAGTGGTACAGGTGATGCAAAAAATAATGAAGTTTATTATCAAATCAAAGATAGAATACAGGAAACTGAATTTTTGGGATATGATAAAAATGTTGTAATGGGCAAAATTTTAGCAATGGTAAAAGATAGCATTGAGGTAAGTGAAGCAACAGCGGGAGATGATGTGGAATTTTTTGTTAACAAAACTTCATTTTATGGAGAAATGGGAGGACAAGTTGGTGATTCTGGAATTGCTATGCAAATAGGTGAAAATGGCACAATTCAATTGCCTTTTTCAACAATTGAAATAAGCCATGTTAAACAACCATTTGATAAATATTTTTTGCATAAAGGTAAAGTTACAAGTGGAAAAATCAAAGTTGGAGATTTTGTAAATCTTGCAATAAATACCGATAAGCGAAATAAAATTAGAGCAAATCACTCCGCAGTTCATTTATTGGAGGCCGCATTAAGAAAAATTTATGGTGACAATGTGGTGCAAAAGGGGTCTTTTGTGGATGAAGATGGGGCGAGATATGATTTTGCTCTTAATAAAGCAGTTAGTAAAGATGATTTAAAAAAAATTGAAAACATAGTAAATGAAATTATTTATCAAAAAACAAAAACTTTGACAAAAATTATGCCACTTGATGAGGCTAAAAAAACTGGTGCCATTGCCCTTTTTGGTGAAAAATATGGCGATTTAGTAAGAGTTTTATTTATTGGGGAACAGGATGGGGAACATACTTTTAATAATGATGGATCTGATTTAAAAAATGTAGGCGAGGCTTTGCATATTTTGAATGGCATGGGTTTAAAAAACTATTATTCGATTGATTTTTGTGGTGGAACACATGTGGAAAATACGGGTGATATTGGGGTATTTAAAGTTGTAAGTGAAAGTAGCATTGGAAGTGGTATTAGGCGAATTGAGATTTTAACAGGCTTAAATGCAATTCAGTATTTGAATAAACAGGTTGGAACGGCTGAAAAAACGGCAGAAATTTTAGAAACAAATGTAGAAGGAGTTTTTGAAAAAGTTAGTGCATTGAATATTGAAAATAAAGAGATTAGAAAGGAATTAAGTAATTTAAAAAAAGCAAATTTAAGTAATATGGAATTTAAAGAAGAAAAAATAGGAGATATAGTATTTGCAACGATTATTTTAAATGCATCACCGACTGATTTGAAAGGTGTTTTTATAGATAAGCAAAATAAAAAATATAGTGAAAAATCAGTTGTGGTTGCAATTGCGGAATTTGATGGTAAAAACACGATACTAATTGGAGTATCGAAAGATTTAAATACAAAATATAGTGCAAAAAATTTGATTAAAGAGGTGGGGCAAGGGGGAGGACAAGATTGGTTTGCCATGGGAAGTGTTGAAAAAAAAGATGGAGTTATTGAAAAAATAAAAGCCATTTTAAAATAAATCGAATTTTTTGATTAATATATTTAAAATATCAGTTTGCACCTCTTTTATATTCTTCTTCGATACGTTTAAAACGATAATTCTGTTTTTATTGTCCTCCGCTATTTCTAAAAAACCTTTTCTAATTTTTTTATGAAAATCCAATTCTTTTTCATCAAAACGATTTTCCAAGCCTCTAATTACCGTTCTTTCCAAACTTTCATTTACATCCAAATCTAATATAATTGTCAAATCAGGCTTAAAATCCCCAAGCACAATTTTACTTGCTAATTTTATGGCCTTTTTATCTAAATTTTCTGCATACCCCTGATATGCCATAGTGCTATCCAAATATCTATCACTAACAATAATTTCACCCCTATTCAAAGCGGGTTTTATTTTTTTTTCAGTATGTTCTCTACGAGCCGCATACATCATAAGCATTTCAGTCATTGCGTCCCATTCCACATCTTTGGAAAACAGGAGATTTCGTATTTTTTCTGCCGCATCACAACCGCCAGGCTCCCTTGTCCATTCTGCCTTGAGTTTATTGTCCTTCAAATATTCCACCATAAGCTTCGATTGTGTGGTTTTTCCAACACCCTCTCCACCCTCAAAGGTTATAAATTTTCCTTTTAATTTTTCCAAATTCATATTAATAATATTAAAACAATAAATAATTTTATCAAATTATTATTAAATAAATACTTGTATTAAATGCTCTTAATTCTGTTTTTTCATATTATCCTTCTTTATTTTTTTAATTATATCTACCATTATATATCATAAATGCAAATCATGGAAGTACTTTTTGAAAATAAATTTTATTTAGTTTACTTTTAAAACAAATATGGTAACATACAAAATATGGAAAATAATTTTATTTTTTCAAAATACGAATTTGTTGATACAACTTTAAAATTGTATTATGAAACCGATAATTATAAATTTGTCGAGGAAATTGATTTTAAAAAAGCACCAAGTGATGATAAAAAAAATGCCTTGGAACGAGCATTTAAATATTTACACCTTATGGCCGGTGTCAGTTATTACAAATCTTTTTTGCCAAAAAATATTATTGTAAAAACTTGCAAATTAAATATTGAAGAGGCAGATTTTTTAAATAATTTATATTTTAATGGATTGGGGGAATTTTCTTATAGAAACAAAGTTTTATTGGATATAAAATTTCCCAGTGATTTAAAAATTAACATAGAAAATTCTATACAAAATGACGTTAAATTGTCAAATAATACAATAATTCCAATAGGTGGTGGCAAGGATTCCATTGTGGTTTACAATATGTTAAAATCGCAGTATCCAGATAAGCAATTTTATACTTTTTCTGTGAATACTGCAAGGCCAATCAAAGATTGTTGCGATGCCATTGGTGAAAAAAATATTTTAGTGTCAAGAAAAATTGCCACAACCTTATTAGAATTGGTAAAAAATGGAGATTGTTACAATGGGCATGTGCCAATTAGTGCAATAATAGCTTTAATTAGTGTGTGTGTTGGTATAATTTATGATTGTAATACCACGGCCATTGCAAATGAGAAATCAGCAAATGTGGGCAATGTTGAATGGCAAGGAAGATTGGTAAATCATCAATGGAGTAAAAGTTATGAAGCGGAAAAAAGTTTGCATGATTTTATACAAAAATATATATTGTCATCATACAATTATTATTCATCAATTCGTTCGTATTATGAAATTGCTATTGCGAAAAAATTTAGTGAATTAAAACAATATCATCAAGTTTTTTCAAGTTGTAATCGAAACTTTAAAATTACAGATAAAAAGGAGGAAAAGGTTTGGTGTTGTGATTGTCCTAAATGTCGTTTTGTATATTTAATGCTTTCTCCATTCATGAAAAAACAAGATATGGTTGAAATTTTTGGAAAAAATATGCTAAATGATGAAACGCAACTTGTTGGATATGAAGAATTGGCGGGATTGCAAGGGTGTAAACCTTTTGAATGTGTTGGTGAAATTGAAGAGTCGGCATTGGCTTTTTTGTTGTTGAAGGGGAGTGAATACGAAAATGATTTTGTGGTAAAAAATATATGTGAAAAATTGAAATACGATGTTGAAAAATTGAAAAAAGAATATTTGAGTGATTTGCTTTAAATGTCTTTACAGGTGAATCTTTTGTCATTAATTATAAATATTGTGTTTTTTGCTTTATTCCACACAACTATATTGTCTTTTTCGTATTTAGCGCCAGAGGCACTAATTACATTATCTAATGTAAGTTTTTTGCCATTAAAGTATAAATTAGCATAGTCAGTGTAAAATTCTATACTTATTTTGTGAGTTCCACATTGCATTTGAATTGCTTGTTTTTTATCTTGTGTAGAACAACAGGCGGATAATATTAAAAAAAATACAAAAAACACATTTTTCATATCAAAATGATATAATTTGTATTATAATTTGTCAAGTGATTTATGTTTTTTATAATTGTCACTTTTTATCTAATCGTTTTTATTCTTGTGGTGGTTTCATTAAATTAAAAGAATAAATCAATAATTTAACAATTAATTTGATAAATAAATTTTTTATCCACATAATACGAAAGTTAATTATTATTTTTGTATGCAGGAATTAAGTAAAATCATAGATCCAAATAGGGTTATTTTTGGCGATAATATTGAAAGAAAATATATTGCAGATGATGTATTACATAAAGTAGGGCATGCCGAAGCACTTGTTTTTCCAATTTCAACCGATGAAGTTAGTAAAATTATGGCATTTGCTTACAAAAATAATCTACAAGTAACTCCAAGAGGTAAAGGAACTAACTTACCTGGGGCTGCTGTGCCATTGAATGGTGGTATTATAATCGATTTAACAAGAATGAATAAAATTATAGAAGTGGATAAAACCACATTTACAGCCACCGTCGAGAGTGGTGTTTTGTTGTGCGATTTATCAAGCGCAGTGAATAAAGAGGGGCTTTTTTATGCACCAGATCCTGGTGAAAAAACAGCCACCATTGGCGGTAATATTTCCACCAATGCTGGCGGAATGAGAGCTGTTAAATACGGAACCACAAGAGATTTTGTTAGGGGGCTTGAAGTAGTTTTAAGCGATGGACGAGTTATAAATGTTGGTAGTAAAAATATAAAAGATAGCAGCGGTTTGTCGTTAAAACATTTATTTATCGGTAGCGAAGGAACATTAGGTGTCATCACAAAGGCGACTTTAAAATTGCTTCCCATTCCAGCAAATAATACAACCATTGTACTTGGATTTCAAAATTTACAGGAGGGGGTTGAGACTATAAATAAAATAATGTTAGCTGGAACTGATCCTGTGGCAATAGAATTCATACAAACTGAGGTTATAAAATTAGGTGAAAAATATAGCAAAATGCAGTTTCCTTTTCCAAATTCAAAAGCTCACATGATAGTGAGTTATGATGGTGAGGCCATTGACAAAAGACTTGCCATAACACAGGTCATTGCCAAAGAAAACAATGCGGAATTCGCTTCATTTAAAGACGAAAAACAAATTGCCGACATATGGAGGTTACGAAGTGATTTACACTATGCAATCTGTCTTTTGGGGCAGGAAGAGGCTGAAACCATTGATATCGTTGTGCCATTAAACCAAATTGCCAATTTCATGAAAAAAGTAAAGGAATTGGAAAAATGTGGTTTATGGATGTATGCTTTTGGGCATGCTGGCGATGGTAATATACATTTATCAGTATTTCCAGGAACGTTAACTGGCGATGTCCTAAAGTTAGAGTTGGAAAAAACTATGTTGGAATTATATAGATATAGTATTGGTGAATTAGGTGGCTTGGTGAGTGGTGAACATGGAATTGGCATTTGTAAACAAAAATACTTTTTAAACAACACTTCGCCTGATAATCTTGAAATTATGAATGGAATTAAAAAATTATTAGATCCAAAAGGACTATTGAATGTGGGAAAAGTTTATAGCAAAAAATAGGTTATTGCAAATCCAATAATTTTTTCTTTTCATCACTGCTTAAAAAATCAGCAATGGCTATTTTATTCCAGTATTTTTCCTGTTGCGAATTCAGAGCGCTTATTTTATCCTTTTCGTAATAAAAACCAATATCACTATTGCAAAAATAATTATTAAAGGCCTCAATAGTGTTGTCCAATAGCGGTAAAATCGTCTCTTCCCACAATGATAACCTTGCTTCGCCCATATTATTATAGGTGCTGTCGCCCTGTATTCCCAATAATTGTGGTGGAACACCAAATGTCAAAGCAATGTCTCTTGCACAACTATACTTCGTATTGAGAAAATCCATGTCCGTTGGCTTTAAACTCATCTCCTGCCATTCCAAACCTCCTTCCAGCAGAAGTGGTCTTCCCGCATTATTACTGCCTGAAAAATCATCGTTTAATTGCTTTTTCAGTCTATCAAATTGTTCGTTGGTTAAAAATGACGATGTTTCCTTATCACCCTTGACAATTAGGGCTCCGCTTGGCTTTGCTCCATTTTGCAACATTGCTTTGTTCCAGTTGGAACCTTCATTATACTGGTCAATGGCATTACTACTGGCCTCCACCACCGATAAACCATAGTAATCATTCAATGGATTAAATGTTTTTATATGTAAAATTTCATCGGCATAAAATGTCTTTTCATTATTGCCGACTTTGTATTTATAAGCAATAGGCAAAGTATTATTGGCAACAATATTGACTCTATCTGGTCGCAATAAGTATAGTTCCTTTTGTTTAATATTTTGAATATAAACATTACCCGCGATTAGTTTATATGAATACAAACTTTCAAAAAAATCCACCCCATTTTGTGATGGATTTGGTTTTTTTAAAAGTTGCATCAAAGGATGATTTTCAATAGATTTATTTTTATTTTTATCATACAATAAAAATGGCACATTTGCGGCATTTTTTGCAATTAAATTTATGCATTTATAAACAATTGCATTTTTCGCATACCCCTCCTTTGCAAAAATTTCGTAATTTTTTTCATTCCATATTGGTCTTCCCAATGGGTGATAGTAGGTTTTAATTTCCTGCCTTTGTGGTTTTTTAGTAAAAAGTTTCATAAAATAAATAGTTGTTATATAATATATTATAACATAAATGTGAAATATGGGAAGTACAAATAAAAAATAAAAAAATTTGCAAAAAAAAAAAAAACAATCTAACATGTTATTCATAAACAATTTTAGGAGATTTTTTTTATGTTAAATAAAAAAACTTTGATTTTTTCAGCAGTTGCTTTGTCATTGACAGGAGCGAATGCAAAAGACTTGGGAATTAAATTTGGGGGGGGAATTGGCGGTGCTTATGAAAATAATGTAAAAGATAAAGAATCGAAAGTAACCACAAACTCATTCGAACTTTACGGAGCAAGAGTTAAGGCCACTAAAGATTTCAGTAATGGAGTATCTATCTATTCAGAAATTAATGCAAAGGACGAAGAGGGAGTAAAATTAGATGCAATCTCTTTGGGTTATGCCGCAAATGACAATTTGTCAATTTCGGTTGGTAAGGATTATTATGGTATAGTTGGTTTTAATGATCAAACAAGTAGTTATTCATCAACTTTTAGAAAACTTGGTGGTTCTACATTTGGTGGTGACTATTTATATGGTGGTTCTATAAATTACAATGCTAATGAACTTAACGTTTTAATTGGTGGTGGTATTTCAAAAGGTGGAAATGATCTTTTTGATAGAGAAGTTAAAGATGGAACTGATAATAGTAAAATCAAATCTTTTGCTGGAAGTAAAGATTCTGACACTAAAGTGGCTGTTAGAGTGGATTACACAACTAATAATGTAAATGTTGGCTTAGGTTATCTATATAATAGTTTGAAAAAGACAACAACAGAGGATAATGAAGTGGAAAGTGGTGCTGCTTTATCTTCAAATGTATTTGCTGCTGATGTTAGCTATGCTAATAATGGTTTATTTGTATTGGCTTCAACTCAATATAGTATAAAAGATGATTATGCAATAAACGAAGGTACTAATTTTAAGGATTATACAATGCTTGATATAGTTGGAACATTGCTATATGGAATAAATGGTGAATTTAACAATTATGGTAGTGTAAAAACTGCTGATAATTTAGTGTATATTGGTGGACAATTTGAGTCCATTAAAGAAGAAGTTAGTATAGAAGATGCATCAGCAAGTAGAACAACAACCAATATAACTGGTATACTTGGTTATGCTCCTTCAAAAGATGTTATCTTAACTTTTGAATACACAAAGAGTAAAATTAAAGAGTCTAATGGTGGTGATGATTCAAAAGTTACTACCAATATTGCATTAGTTTCAAGGCTTGCATTCTAATTATTGAATGGTTTTTAGTATCGATGTTTGAACAATGGTTTAAACAAAAGAAAAATAGCACTTTTAGGTGCTATTTTTTTTAAAAATAAACTTGATAAAAGATTTGATTTTTTATTTAATCTGCATAGCATTACCATATGAACTTAAAATCATTACTCTTATTATTTTTTTTATCTGCATGTGTAGAATCTGTTGTGGTTGGAACCATTGTTACTGGTGGAGGTGTAGTGAGAAACAGAAAACCTGACTATGGAAAATCGGTCGATGATGAAATAAAAAAGGGGCTTGAAATTTCATTTAATGTGGAAGATGAAGCAAAATACTATAAACACATAAAAGTTGTGGTGTTTAATGCTAGAATTATGCTTACTGGTTTTGTGAAGGAAGAAAAATACAAAAAATTAGCCATTAAAAAAGCAATGGCCATGAAGAATGGCGGTGAAGTGATTGATGAAATTGCAATAAATCCAAGCGAACAAATGCCTTCCGGTTTCACTGATTCATCCATATCAACACAAATTTGGAGTAAATTAAAAATAACAAAAGGTGTAACTTCCCATAATTATGATTGGAATGTTGTTGGTGGTGTGGTATATGTGGTGGGAACGGCGGCTGATAAAAGTGAATTAATACTTGCGGCCAATACTATTGCGAAAATTGATGGGGTAATAAAAGTTGTATCTTATATAAATATAATAAAATAAATTGTTTTTTATATTTTTAAAGTTATGATGATGTCATGAAGAAAATTTTGCTATTATTGTTGTTGACATCATGTATTACTCTTGAAAAAGGCAAAATATTTGATACCAATGATATTGATAAAATTGACATTGGCATTACCACTAAAGAAAATGTTGTAAGGACGCTTGGATTTCCTTCTTTTGTTTCGGATTTTGATAAAAACAAATGGGTGTATTATCATTATAAAATGAGTAAATTCTTATTCACGAAGCCATCATTTAAAGAGCAAAAGGTGTTAGTTGTTGATTTTGATAAGGGTGGAGAGTATGTAAAAAATATGACTTTTTATGATATAGATACGGAGGAATATGAAATTGTCAATAACAAAACTTCCTTGAATAGCAGCGATGATAGTGTGATAAAGGATATATTTAGCAATATCGGTCAAGTGAGGGGGCAATAATGAAACCAGGAAAACATGGAATTGCAAGGATTTTAAATGCATTCAAATATTCTTTTGACGGCTTTGTGGCAACTTTTAAATCGGAAGAGGCCTTTAGACAGGATTTATTGGTATGTTTAGTGCTGGCGCCAATTGCAATTTACTTGCCCGTTGGATATATTGATAAAATTTTGATGCTTGGAAGTTTATTTTTAATATTACTAATGGAATTGATAAATACTGGATTTGAAGTGGCCATTGATAGAATTTCAGATGAAATTCATCCATTGTCAAAAATAACGAAGGATATAGGTAGTTGTCTTGTTTTGATATCTTTTTTGAATTTAACGATGGTATGGGGAATGATTTTATGGCAAAATCGCTTTATTATTTTTTAGTGGTCGTGCTATTGGTTTTGATTGGAAAGTATTTGTATGATTTTGTGTCATTAAATAAAGATGGTGGTATGGGTAATGATGTTGTTGAGACAAATAATATACTATTAAAACCGAGATTGCAAGTGGAAAATGACAATTTTATGCAGGTAATTGCTGATAAGGGAGTTATATTGGATGATGATAAGTATGAATTTTATAACATAACATTTAGTGATGAAAAGATAAATGGAGTTGCAGATAAGGGTTTTTATGATAAAAAGGAGAATTATTTAAAATTAAATGGAAATGTTAATTTTGATTTTCGATAAAATTAAATTTTTTAATTTGACAATTATTAACAATTTATTTATTATAACAATAATAATATTGTAGATGTATTTTATGGCAAGAAGAGTTGTTATTACTGGAGTCGGTGTTGTTTCACCAGTGGGAAATAGTGTTAAGAGTAGTTATAACAATCTTATACAGGGAAAAAGTGGTATAAGACGAATACAAAGCTTTGATTTAACTGATGTGCCTGATAGTATATCAAAAGTTGCGGGAGAAGTGGATATTGGTGAAGGCGAAGGGCAATTTAATCCTGATTTGTTCATCGAAAAGAAAGATCAAAGAAAAAATGGTAAATTCATTTGGTTTGCACTTGGAGCGGCAGAAGAAGCGATTACCGATGCCGGATTGAAGGATTTGAGTGAAGATGATAAGAAGGATGTTGGTGTGATGATAGGTTCTGGAATTGGTGGTTTGGATTACATACAACATTCTTGTGAAGATTATGTAAGAAAAGGAATTACAAAAATAAGTCCATTTTTTGTGCCTGCAAGTTTGATAAACTTAACAACTGGTCAAATCTCCATCAAATATGGTTTTACAGGGCCTAATCAGTCTGCCGTAACGGCTTGTGCTTCTGGTGCCCATGCAATTGGTGATACTGCAAGAATGATTGCTGATGGTGATTTTGAAATTGGTGTGGCTGGTGGTGCTGAATCCACAATTTGTGAATTGGGAGTGGGTGGTTTTAATGCGATGAAAGCACTTTCAACCGCTTACAACAATGAACCAAGTGTGGCTTCAAGGCCATGGGATAAAGGAAGAGATGGATTTGTTATTGCAGAAGGATCTGGTGTGATGGTGTTGGAGGAATATGAACATGCCAAAAAGAGAGGTGTAAAAATATACGCAGAAGTTGTTGGTTATGGTTCATCTGGTGATGCTTATCATATAACTGCACCACATCCTGAGGGTAAGGGTCAATTATTGGCTATGCAACGAGCATTAAAAAAGGCCGGAATTGAACCGAATAAAATTGGTTATATAAATGCACATGGAACTTCAACTCCAATGGGGGATAAGTGTGAATTTGCATCAATTAAAAGCATATTTAGTGATTGTTTGCAAAACATTTCTATGTCATCCACAAAATCGGCCACTGGACATGCTTTAGGTGCAGCTGGTGCCTTAGAAACAATTTTTTCTATACAGGCCATGAATAACGGAATTTTACCACCTACTTTGAATTTGAATGATTTAGATGAAAATTGCGTGGGAATTGATTTAATACCTTTGAAGGCGAAAGAAAAAAAAGTTGAATACATTATGTCAAATTCATTTGGATTTGGTGGAACGAATGCAAGTTTGATTTTAAAAAAAGTGTAAAAATATTTACATAGTATATAATTTCTTTTTTTTGTGGGGCAAATGAAATGAGGTTTGCGAGAGGGCAAAAATCTCGAAGTTAAGTCGTCGAGGAGTGTGAGAT
>JAITOR010000049.1 GCA_031289855.1 Rickettsiales bacterium | reverse complement strand
AAGAGAGAAAAAGTAAATGAAATTAGAAAACAACTTCTGGATATTTTTGATTTAGAAAGTGAAAAACAAATTATTAAATCTTATAGCGATGATGAAGTATTAGAGGCAGCAGAAGTATATAAAAAGGGAATTCCATTTGCTATTCCATCTTTTGAAAAAATTGATATCAAAAAAATTGAAACTATAATGGAAAAGGCGGGTATTGATAAATCTGGACAAGTTGTATTATATGATGGACGAACTGGTGAGGCATTTGATAGACCTGTAACCGTTGGTTATATGTATATGTTAAAATTACATCATTTGGTGGATACAAAAATACACGCTCGTTCAACTGGTCCTTACTCGTTGATTACACAACAACCATTGGGTGGTAAATCACATTTTGGTGGCCAAAGATTTGGTGAAATGGAAGGCTGGGCTTTACAAGGTTATGGTGCCGCCTATACATTGCAAGAAATGCTTACAGTCAAATCTGACGATATTATTGGTAGGGTGAAAATTTTTGATAACATTGTGCAAGGAACACAAAATTTCGTATGCAATATCCCAGAGTCATTTAAAGTGACTGTAAACGAAATTAGGGCCTTAGGTTTAAATATGGAATTAATTAAAAAAGAAGATGAGGTTAAGTAATGGGAAATTTAATGGATATTCATCATTAACTTTCACACTTTACATCGTTTTATCATTTTTTTTAATGAAATATGATCTAAAAAATGAAGGTGCTTTTAGGTTATACAAAGAAAATATTCTGATAACTTTTAATCATGTGACTTCTGTGGTAGAATTTCCTTTCAAAATAATTTCTGGAAGTGGAGATTTCATAAAAATACTTTTTACAATTAAAAAAGAAAATAAAATTTTATTTGAAAAAAATATTGAACTAAATAAAAAACTTTTGCAGGCAGAAGAAATTTTGGTTGAAAACAAAAATTTAAAAAAAATGCTAAATTTTAAAGAAATTATAAACGAAAAATACGATATAATTTTTGCAAAAACACTCATGAAAAAAGATGGAACTTTGTTAGTGAATGTGGGTTCTGAAGATGGTGTGATTGAAAACGACTTGGTTTTAGGGTTAAACAAGGGAGTTGTGGGACAAATCAAAAATGTCGACAAAAAAAACTCTACCGTTATGCTTTTAAACGCCACACATACAAGAATGCCAACAAAAACAAAGACTACGGAGGAAAAGATGATTTTGAGTTATTATGATGAAAATTTGTTAAAAGTCGAATTTTTCAAGTCAAAGGAACCAGTTATTATCGAGGGCGATATCGTATTTACTTCAAATGATGGTGATGTTTTCCCTGCTGGTTTTATTATTGGAAATATTGTACTCATAAAAAATGTTCCATACATCAAAATATATGAAGAGTTAAACAAAATTGATTATGTAACGATTATAAATAAAAAATAACCTTCGTCACGATGATAATCCTTTTGCAATTTCCATACATTGTGCATGTAATTCGTGTTCTTTTATAATGTTCGTTCCCAACGTATAAACGGAATCCGTGCAAATACAATATTTTAAATGATTTTCCTCAAAAATTTTGAAAATCTTCGCATATTCTTCCAAACTTTCTACATTATTCGTCATTAAATTACTTGAAATACATATTTCAAAAATTACACCCATTCGCTCAGCAATCTTCATTATCTGTGGATATTTATGTATTTGTATGCCATGCCCTATCCTATTTACCTTGTATTTTTCAAGAACAATAGCCAATGTCTCATCAACTCCTTCATAATTTTCCTCACCCGCGTGTATGGTTGTAATAAGACCAAAAGCATTAGCACTCCTGTAATAACTTTCAAATTCAGGCTTCAAGGGACATTTTGATTCAGGCCCTGCCACATCAATCCCTATAACACCTTTATCCACATAATCTATTGCTTTTTTAAAAATAGCATCATTCTCAACATTGCCCAAATCTCTACCAAGGCAAAAAATTTGCCCCCCTTTTATGTTAAAAATACTTTGGGCCTCTTCGGCACCTGCTCTCGCACCAACTATTAACTTATCAAAATCAATTTTAAAATTGCTACTTCTTTTATATGGATTCCATCTTAATTCCAAATAATCGCACCCTAAAATCGCTGCATCCACATAGCTTTTATAAAAAGATTGCTTGATTGCCTCGGAAGAACTTTGAGCCTCATCTATTATGTGGCAAATATCAAGATACTCATTCAAATTCCTGACATTATCTTTCCTCATCGTAAGGCTGTCCCTAAATTTAAAAAAATCTTTTGTTTTTAACTTTAAACCCATTTTGTTTATGATTTCAAATAATAAAACTTGGCTTGTGGAACCAGATAAATGCAAATGTAAATCTTTCATAAACTCTCCTTTCTCTATATAATAAATCTTTTAATATTAAAAGACAAATAATTTTTTACTTTATAATCTATTTTTATTATAAACTATTTAAATTAAATGGGGAAGTATAAAAAATAAATTTATTTATTTTTAAAATATCTACATATTCTACCAAATAGAAACCTCTTAAT
>JAITOR010000061.1 GCA_031289855.1 Rickettsiales bacterium | reverse complement strand
TTTTTTATTTAAAAAAATATACTTTCAACATGGAAGTTTTAATTTATGTAATTGCGATTGGCATTTTTGCTTTTTTGTGTTTTATGTCGATATATTTAATCGTGCTTTTTGTGAGTAGCAAAGGCTTTAAAATATCGCCAACCGTTACAAGTGATGCAAAATCAATAAAAGAAATCGCAAAATATATTAAAAATTATAATGAAACTATTTTAAAAAAAGTAAATTTAAAAATTCTTGATATTGGTAGTGGATATGGAAAATTGTTATTCAAAGTGAATAAAATTCTAAATAATCCTGAAAATATTTTTATTGGTTACGAAATATCAAATTTTGCCTATAAGATAAGCAAATTTAAAAATAAGTTTAAAAATATTTTTATTTTCAAGGATGATATACACAACATCAAAGATCTTGATTTTGACTTTATCGTAAGTTTTATGTTGGCAAAACAGCAACCGGATTTCATCAGTATATATAAAAAATTTCCGGTTGGTGCAATAATTTTAGCAAATTCAAATGCGATTCCTTTTAAAAACACGGATGGATATGAATTAATTGACAAAATAAAAGTCCATTTTGGGTGGGAAATTTATGTTTATAAAAAAATAGTATAATTATGGATATACCTCATAAATCAGTTTTATTGGATGAAGTTTTGCAAGTGTTAAAACCGCGAGATAACGGAAATTATCTTGATTGCACTTTTGGTGCGGGAGGCTATACGAGGGCTATTTTACAATTTGCCAAATGCAATGTAATAGCGATTGATAGGGATATTACCACAAAGAAATTTGCAAATGAGATAAAAAATGAACGATTTACTTATTATAATATGAAATTTAGTGAAATAGATAAACTAAATATGAAATTTGATGGCATCGTTTTTGATATAGGTGTTTCATCAATGCAAATTGATGATGGGAGTAGGGGATTTTCATTTCAAAAGGATGCTCCATTTGATATGCGAATGGGAAATAATGAATTGTCGGCAAGTGATATAGTAAATTTATCGGGTGAAGGTAATTTATCTGACATTATTTATAAATATGGTGATGAGGTAAAAGCGAGGCATATAGCGAAAAAAATTGTTGCAAATAGGCCATTAAACACTACTTTTGAATTAGCAAATATTGTGAGAAGTTTTTATCCAAAAAGAAGTAAAATTGATCCAGCAACAAAAACTTTTCAAGCAATAAGAATTGCTGTTAATAATGAATTGGATGAGTTAGAAATTGCATTAGACAAGGCAAAATCATTGTTAAATGATGGTGGAAGGATTGTGGTTGTATCTTTTCATAGTTTAGAGGATAAAATTGTGAAAAATTTTGTAAAAAAACTTGCAAATAATAAAAAAGTAGATAAATACAAAGATAGGCATGATGAGTTTAGGGAAATTACAAAAAAGCCCATTTCGCCTACAAATAGGGAGATAGCGGAAAATGTTAGAAGCAGATCCGCGAAGTTACGGGGGATAGAAAAATGTTGGACAAAATTAGATTGTTCCTGATTATTATTGTGATATTTATCACGGGTTTTTTAGTGCTCGCGAAATATAATTCCTCCGAAAGAAGAAAAGAATTAAACGATATGAAAAGAGAAATAATCATATTGGAATACAGAAGAAAAGAACTTGAAATTGAATTGACATATTTAACATCGCCTCAAAGATTACTTGAATTGGCAAAAAAATATCCTAAAATTTTAGAAAATAAGGTCGAAATTACAGCAAAAAATATAAAAACAAAAAAACAAGTTGTGAAAATTGCAGAGAATAAAGAACTGAAAAAAACACGATTTGCAAAAGGAGTGGGAGGAAATGGAGTTTTTTAATTTACATTTATCCTTTCATTTTGCTTACTTTAAACCCACTTACTATGTCTATCAATTGACTTGTTATAATCATTTGTCTTTTTTGATTGTATTGCATAGTTTTTTCTTTTATCATTTCATTTATATTTTGTTCCGCATTTTGCAACGTGTGAAGTCTGTTTTTCAATTCACTCGCTATGGCATTTACAATAGCGGTATTCAATAAAATAAAATTATACTGTTTTAATACGTCAAAAAACATCTCTTTTGTATTGCAATTCCATGTTGGAATATTATTTGAAGGCCATTTTTTCTCCTTAAAAGCCAATATATTTTTTTTTGTTATATTAAATAATCGTAATCTCGTTGGATTTCCATTTGTGGAGGTTTCATTATTGTCAGTATAATATAAAATAACTCTATTGAATGACTTATTTTTAAATTCAATTTCTATAATTTTTATTATTTCAAAAATCGTATCATTTATTTGGCTAAAAAAAGTTGGAGTAGAAAATGTTTTTATAATGTTTAAACCATTATCTTTCATTAACATATTGAGTCTGTTTCCAATGACTATAAATTTATTTTCATTTTTTAAATTTATATTATTCAAAGTAAATTCCTTTATTCTATCATTATATCTTCCGCACAAACCTTGATTAGAACCAACAATAATTATTAAATTTTTCTTTTTCTTATCATTATATGAAAAAAAATTTAAAATTCCTTTTTCCTCAATATCACCATAATTTATCAGTGCTTGTGTGGCCAATTCTAAATTATTTCTATAAAAATACAAGGATTCTACGGCCTTTGAATAGGTTTTAATGTTTGTTAAAGCCAATGATTTCATAGTTTTAACAACATCCCTTATGTCTTTTGATGTTTGTAAAGTTTTTTTTAAATTATCAATTGTGTCGCTCATAAATACCTATCAAACTCTTTAAAAACCTGCTTATAAACCTCTTTTTTGAATTTTGGAAAATATTCGATTGCTTCGTTTTTATTTAACAATTTCCAACTTAAAAACTCAATTTCACCCTCCGTATCTTGCAAAAGTTTTGTTTCGTCTCCGGTAAATTCAAATAAATAAAATTTTTTTTGTTGTCCTATGTTGCCATATTTATTTACTCCACCCGCATAATCATATTTTAAAAAATTATTCGTTTTAGCAATAAATTTCAAATCATCTTTTTTTACACCAATTTCTTCCTTAATTTCCCTATAAACTGCCATATCCGCCTCTTCATTTTCATCAACTCCACCCTCAACACCTTGCCATGTGTTTTGATAATCTATTCTTTGAAAAAAATAAATTTGTTTTTTTTCATTGATTAGTAATGCTCCAATTCCAGTTCTATATTTTTTATCCGTCATATTCATTTTTATCACAATAATAAAAATTTTGCAAATATAATTTGCATTTTATTTATTATGTTATATAAAAGATGATATATTGATTTAATAATTTTTAGGAATAAATATGGTAATTAGAGAAGTAAAAACAAAGGCAATTGATACAGCAGAAAAGATATTTG
>JAITOR010000024.1 GCA_031289855.1 Rickettsiales bacterium | reverse complement strand
TGGCAACAACTTGTAAACAAACTGCATTTCTAAAGTCACTCTTTGCTTTTATTGATTTTTTCTCTTCTCCATCAGAACCTACTTCACTTACTTTACCATTTAATCTTCTTGTAGCGTCCTCTAAAGTTAATATTGGTTTTTCGTCTACTGCTTTCAGTAAAACTGTTTCCCTTTCAATCTCCTCCTTTACTCCTTTAAAATCTGGTTCCTCTAAAACATTTAGATTTAACCCATTTAATAATCTTGTGCAAGGAACTTTTTGTTGTTCTTCAGCCTCACCAAATTCTAAAAATGACCCCCTCATATCATAAACAATTTCGTTTCTCAACTCTTCAACTTGTACATTTGTTTTAACATCGACTGAACCATATTTAGTGAATGATGCTACATTTGGAAAGAATTGTTGTTGTTTTGTCTCAAATTCATTATTAATACGAATAATTTCATCTTTATCCCCAATTATTTCAATTTCTCCACTAATTATGTCGCTGCCTTTTGCTTTAACAAAAAGATTGCATTGTAAAGTTTTTTTGTATTTTTTATCTCCTACACTCTTAATAAGGGCGATTTCATTTCTTCCTAGTTCTTTACCTTCTAATACCTTTTGATTAATGATTTTCAAAAACTTTTTAAATGGTATAAAATATTCTCCATTTGATAAAGTTGATAATATTGATGGTGATGTTAGTTGTGGTTGTAGTTTTAGATCATCTTGTTGTCGTTTTAGATCATCTTGTTGTCGTTTTAGATCATCTTGTTGTCGTTTTAGATCATCTTGTTGTAGTTTTAGATCATCTTGTTGTCGTGTTGCTTGTTGTTGTATTGTTTGTTGTTGTGTTGCTTGTCGTTTTAGATCATCTTGTTGTCGTTTTAGATCATCTTGTTGTCGTTTTAGATCATCTTGTTGTCGTTGTAGTTTTGTTGCTTGTTGTTGTGTTGCTTGTTGTTGTATTGTTTGTTGTTGTGTTGCTTGTCGTTTTAGATCATCTTGTTGTCGTTGTAGTTCTTCTCGTTCTCGTTGTAGTTCTTCTCGTTCTCGTTGTAGTTTTGTTGCTTGTTGTTTTAGATTATCTTGTTGTCGTTGTAGTTCTTCTCGTTCTCGTTGTAGTGTTGTTGCTTGTTGTTGTGTTGCTTGTTGTTGTATTGTTTGTTGTTGTGGTTGTGGTCGTGCTGCTGAGCCAAGTGCTGCTGAGCCAAGTGCTGAGCCAGATGATGAGCCATCTACTCCACCATTACGAGGTGTTTGTCGTTGTATTGTTTGTTGTTGTGATTGTTGTAGTTGTGGTTTTTGTGCTGGTTTTGATTGTGCTGTTCGTGCTTGTTGTGACCATGGTGCTTGTTGTTGTGCTGGTACAGATTTAAATGGCTGTGGCTCTTCAGTCTGCTCAATAACAGATATTCTTCCTTCAAGGAAGTCATTCATTTTACTTTGTGTAAAAACTTGCGCCTTTACAAGGAAGGAAAAATCTTCTTTTTTAGTTCTTGATGAGAACGATGTTAAATATGTTTTGCTTCCATCTTCTTTTAGAGCATATAGATATATATTTCCACCTTCTCTTGCAAACATAAGTTTTGCTTTCGCATCATTAAAATAAGATTCTTCGAAATATAATGACCAACTACTTTCCATTGTTTCCACACATTCTGAAGAATACGTCTCAAAAAATGTTCTTAAAGGTTCCGCAAGAATATCACGTCTATTTCTTAGAATAACATTTTTTCCTGCAGATGCTTCAGATTGTGTTGGTGATTTAAATAATGTTGATTGTCGTAGTGGTTGTTGTGGTTCTCCCCTCTGAATAACAAAAACAAAATTCTTTCTTGTATATATGTCTTCGATATGATGTCTCATAAAAAGTCCTTCATTTACAAAGAAGTCAAGGTTTTTTTCAGGAGAGAAATAACCACAAATAATATCAACCCCTTGTATTACACCACCTATTCGTAATTCAATTCCATTTTCTGTATTTACAAGACTAAAGTATGCTCTCTTATTCTCGTAAAAAAAATGAATATCATTCATATCTCTAAAATATTCAGCATACTTCCTAACAAAAGCCAGTCTATCTCCTAGAGAAATATTTCTTCCTACATATGACATATATTTACCTATTATTTAATAATAAATACAATATTATCACAAAAAAAAAAAAAGGCAAGTTTATTTGATTAATTATTAATATTATTTTTATTTATTTAATATTTTATATTTTATATATAGTAAAACACCATGTAATCACCCTCCTCCCCCCGAAGGAGGATGATTACATAGTGCTTCACAATACAAATTCACAATACATTTTCACAATATAGTTTTACAATACAAATTCACAACATAACTTCACAATATAGTTTCACTATATAGTTTTACAATACAAATTCACAATACAGATTATTCATAACATATTTTCACAATCTATTTATTTATTTATTGAATAACATATTTAATTTATTGAATAAAGGTTATTATATAATTATAATTATTGTTTTTTTATATATTTATTATTGTTTTTATCATCCAGTTAAATATGTTTTTTCAATTAATTATTTATATGTTTATAGTTGTTTATTTGTTATTGATAATCAGTATATATCTTATTATATAACAATAAAACCAAATACGCAAATTAATTAATATTAAAACAACAATCTTGACTATTTTTTGCATTGAATTTGTTTTCTATTATTAATAACCATATAAAAAATATATGTTATGAATTTACATAAAAATAGTATAAGAGATTATGTCAATAAATATAGAGCAATTTCCATAAATATTTTTTTTGCATTATTATTTATTATTTATATAATTAAAAATTAATGTATGCATGATTTAATTATAAAGAGACTTAAAAATGCTTTGAAGATGGGTTTAACAAAACAAATACAGCAAATATTTCCCTCTGTTCATCCAAAGCACCAAGCAAAATTAATCGAAAGGTTGGAAACTGACGAGAGGAAAATTCTTGCCGATATATTGGGAGAAAGGATAAAGGTTGGAGTTTTGATTAATCTAAAACAAAGTGCCAGATATGAAATGATTGGCTTTTTGGACAAAAGACATACAGCCACTTTGCTTATAAAATTACTACAAAAAGAAGTGGTGGTGGACGAAATTAATAAAGAAATAGATCTATTGGAAAATCAAAAAGACAATATGTTTGAAACAATAGGGCATTCTATAATTCAACGACTCCCATGGTTGATTGCAAGTATATTTCTATCGAGTATGAGTAGTTTTGTGGTGGATAGTTATAATGATTTGATTGAAAAATTTGTTATTATATCAGCTCTAATGCCAGTTATTTCAAACATTTCCAATATATCAGAAGGACAGACCACTACGATTTTAGTGAGAGATTTAGGCAGGGTGGAAGATTTAATAAAAGATTGGAAACGAATCATAACAAGGGAAACCATCATTGGATTCTGTAATGGTTTCATATTATCAGTAATTATGGGTATAGTTTTATATGTTTGGAAAAGCAGTATAGCATTAAGTTTGTGTTTTACATTGTCTGTATTTTTAGTGCAAGGAGTTTCTTGTTTATTTGGAGCAGTAATTCCCCTGATATTTCAAAAATTTAAATTCGATCCAGCATTAGGTGCTGACATGGTTTCTGCCGCAATTATTGATGTAATATCATTTGCTATTTTATTAAAATTATCATTATGGTTTTTAATATAATTATTTTCCTTTCCTTTTTCAGTAATTGCTTCATTTTTTTCATAATTGTCAGCATGAAAGGATGAATTTGTGTTTGCAAATCGTAGAGTTGAGTGGTGTGAAGTCATTTGTTGGTATATTTTTTGTAAATATAAAGAAAAATTAAATATTATTATGTACTTCCATAAAGTTTGTTTATGATATATAATTGCAATATATTAACAAAACATAGGAGGATTGATGAGAAAAATATGAAGGTAAACAATGGAATTATTTCCAAAAACTTTTTATCACATCATCCAATAACTCCCCATTTAACATCGCATCAGTATTTCCAGTTTCCCAATCCGTCCTTAAATCCTTCACCAATTTATATGGATGTAATACATAGTTTCTAATTTGGCTACCCCAGCCGTTATTTCCTTTATTCAACGAGTTTTGTAGTTTTATTTGTTCCTGTTTCCTTAATTCAACTTCATACATCTTTGCTTTAAGCATTTTCATTGCTTCTTCCTTATTTTGATGTTGACTTCGTTGCTCTTGACATTCTGCTACAATTCCGCTGGGTATATGTAAAATTCTAACAGCACTATCGGTTTTATTTACATGTTGTCCGCCCGCACCACTTGCTCTGCATACATCAATTTTTAAATCTTTTTCATCAATACTAATTTTAATATTATCATTCACCATAGGATAAACATCCACGGAACTAAAACTCGTTTGTCTCTTTGCATTTGAATTAAACGGACTTTGTCTAACCAATCTCTGTATCCCCTTCTCATTTTTTAACATTCCATAAGCATTTTTTGTTTTAATTTTTATGGTTGCTGATTTTATGCCTGCTATTTCATTTTTATCGATACCTATATATTCATACTTAAATCTCTTTTTTTCGCACCATTTAATATACATATTTAATAACATACCACTAAAATCATTGGCATCTACACCCCCAACACCAGTATTTATCTCAATAAAACAATCATTTTTGTCTGCTTCATCGCTGAACACATTTTCCAACCTAAAATCTTCAACTTGTTTGTATAGATCCTTCAATAGATTTAAATCATTTTCATCCGCATATAAATCATACAAATCTTGCAATTCAGCCAATGTATTTATTGTGTACTCCAATTCAGTTTTTTCTTTTAAAATTTTTTCTGCATTTTCTCTATCATTCCATAGGCCATCTTTTTGTGCTTCAAGTTCAATGCTTGTTAATTTATCTTTTAAATTTGCAATGTCAAAGAAACTCCTGTAATGAAATTAATATTTTGCCTATTTCTTTTCTTAAAATTTCTGTTTCCATATTATATTTTATTTTTTAATCTTGGGTTTATAAATTCAAATACACTTTCCTTAATACCCTTGTTACTCGTGATGTTTAAAAGTTCCATCTGCACCTCTTGTCCTAATTCATTTTTAGTTCTTATACTTTTAAGTTCTATCACAGATTTTGAAAAAGTCAAATATAAAATTCCTTGCTCTTTATTTTTTTTATCCTGCATAGACAATGTAATTTCATCGTCATTTTCTTTTATTTTTTTAACAATCAAATCGTTAAAATCTATTTTGCCTTTTAACAAAAAATATAAAGGTGTTGTAGATGTTGGTATGTTGCTTATCTCATCCAATTCCTTGTCATAATAAATTGTGACATTATCAATGGTAAATATTTGTGCTTCAAATGGAACCTTATAATCAACTCTTAATTTACCGGGTCTCGATAAATATATAACACCTTCCGACAATAGACCGCCCGCAACATCATCTTGTATAAAATTCGCTTCAAAAGTTTTTAAACTTTTAAAATACCTCTCAATTTCGACTATTTCAGTTGCCAAACCAAAATTGACAAATACAATAAAATATAATAAAAAAACTTTCATAAAACCTCATTTAATGGTGCTATTAGTGGGAATCGGACCCACGACCTCTTCCTTACCAAGGAAGTGCTCTACCACCTGAGCCATAATAGCAATGTTATTGTTATATCACAAATATATTTTAAAATCAATCAAAAACAACTTAATTTTATATATTCTTCAACACTTATCTCCTCCGCTCTTTTATTTACATCTATGAAATCACATTTTAAATTTAAACTTTCCATTGCATTTTTTATTTTTTTTCTTCTTTTTGCAAATAAAGTTGTAGTAATTTTTGTTAATCTTTTTACATTGATATCGTTTTTTTTAGGTATTAAATGCACCACACTTGACATGACATTTGGTGGTGGAATAAAATTGGTTGGTTTTACATCAAACATTTTTTTTGCATCCGTTAATGCTTGTGTAATTACCGACAAATATCCATACTCTTTAGTACAAGGTTTTGCAATAATTCTTTCCACAACTTCTTTTTGCAACAATAAAGTAAAACTTTCAAAATCATCAATTTTATTTAGCCATTTTAACAATAAATGCGTTCCAACATTATATGGTAAATTTGCAATTACATTTATTTTTTTATCAAAATATTCTTTTTCGTTTATTTTGACAGCATCAGCATTTATAACTTCAAAATTCTTATATTCCCCAAATTCTTTTTGTAAAATTTCATAATAATCTTTATCAATTTCAATTGATATTAATTTACTTGGTTTTTCCTGCAAAATTGCTGATGTTAAACCACCGGGACCCGCTCCAATTTCTAATATCTCTTTGCCATTTATTGCGCTTACATTTGCGATTTGTGATAATAAAATTGGTGATGTTAAAAAATTTTGCCCAAACTTTTTTTTTATGACGGCATTGTATTTTTTTAAAATTACATTAACATTGTATGACATTACATTACTGAATTATTAAATATACATAACAATTCTTTTCCATTTCTTAAAGCAAATTGCACTCCGACCGCCTTCACAACAATGTAATCTCCATCTAAATAGTAATCAGCCTTGACTTCATTTCCGTAAATATCTACTACGGAAAAGGTTGGCACTAAAATATTATTATTGGAAAATTGAAAATATGTTGATTTTCCGTCATCAAAAACCTTAATTGGCACAATATTTGGACCGTAGCCAGCCATTGTGTAATTGAAATTTATAATATCTCCCCTTTCAATATTATTTAAGGCAAAACCATCCTTGACTTTTATTGATTCACCATTTTTACCTTTTTCAGTTATTGTGGCCACTGATTTTGGTTTTTTCAACTCTTTTTCCGGATAAAAGAATTTAATGGAATAAACTAAATCTTCATTTGATTTTTCATCAAATATTAAGCCTTCGATTTCAAATTGATAAACTCTTTTTGTGGTAATGATTGTCATATTTGTTTTGATATCAATTTGCACTGGTCTTATAAAAAGTCGTTTACCGATTGGTGTTATTTTCCAAGGAAAAGCCTCACCAAGTGATATAATTTCAATATCTTCATCAGATGCAAATTCTATAAAAGACTGAAAGCCATAATGGAATTTTAGTTGAAAAACTTCATTTGGATTATAAACAATTGTTCTTATTCTTGAATCGGTGGTCAGAGGTATATCTTCTGCAAATACAAAAGACATAAATAAAAACAAAAATAATAAAATTTTATTCTTCATAACCTTGTATTAATTCATGGTCAACCACATATCTAATGACCTGAAAACCAAGTGGGTTGATATATCTGTCTTCCAAAGTTAAAGGCAAATCAGCAAATATAAAATCAACATCCAATATCATATTTTGATTGTCAGGAAAACCTTCCACTTGTCCCACATTTTTGGTTTTAAATCTGATGGTTGCTCTGTTTGGTGTCACAAATGACATTGATTTCAAACCGAACTCTATCATACCTTTATTTCCAATCATAAGAGCAGGAGATCTTTCATTTCTTGGATTAATTTTACTGCTAACTTGCCGCCACACACCACCAGAAGAAAGCAATCTTATTCTTCTGTAATCATCATTAAAAGTTCCTGGATTATACCCCTCAACCGCCTTAACATAATTATAGAGGAAATATCTTTTTAGTGTTAAATCGGCAGTAAAATGAGTTTTGTTTAATTGTTCTACAACCGTTGGAATTCCAGATTTCTCCTCCAGTTCAATAATAAAAGGAACGAGGGATTTTGAACCCATAATTTGTTTCACAAAAATTACAGCCACAAGCACGGCAACTATTGAAAAAAAAGATAGGAAGAACAAAATATTTCTTTGCATAGCAACAAACTGGTATTTGCTTGAATACCAACTCTTTAATTGCAATTTTATTGGTTTTTTTGCCATAACAATTAATACAATATATTATTATTATATTATAATTGTGAATATAAAAAAATCAAATATTATTTGAATTATTATTTTTTAATTGTAATATTGCTTCATAAATAACTTTTAAATATGAGGTGGTAATATAAATTATGGTATTAGTTGAAATTCAAAATAAAGACAAGTTAGATTTTGCTATCAGACTTTTCAAGAAAAAAACTCAAAAAGAGGGAATCGTAAAAGAGGCAAAATTAAGAGAATCTTTTGAAAAACCTTGTATAAAAAAGAAAAGAAAGGCACAAGAAAGCAGAGCAAGGAATAAAAAAAATAAAAAAATGTTGAAAGTTTTTTAAGTTATTTTTTTAATGTAAAAAACGATTTAGTATTATATCTGTTGTTTTTTATTATTATTTATGCAAACACCTTTTCCTTTAGAAAAGGTGTTTTTTTATGTAATATTTAATTAGCAAATCATTAAAAATAAAAAGTTTTAATGTATTTATATGTTTATTTGCTTTTTATGTTTTTTATGCTATAATTATAAATATGTTTCGTTTTAAAACAATCTTTACCACCATTTAGGGTCGCTAATGAATAATTGACCCAGTTCATGTTTATGTGAAAAATTTTACATTACAAATATTTATTTTAATATTGAATAAAAAAAAGGTTTTATGAAAGGTTTTGATTTAATTAAAGAAAAAGGTTTAAAAGATGTAATTGCTATCAAAGAAAATGGTGTGATTAGAAATTTATCCGAAGAGGTTTCTGTAAATGCAGAGTTTATTGAAAAAAATAGTGTCGAAGGATTAAAAATTATACGACATTCATCGGCGCATTTAATGGCGTATGCTATACAAAAATTATATCCAAATGTACTTTTTACAATTGGACCCTCAATAGAAAGCGGTTTTTACTACGACATTGACAGTGAAAATGTTTTTAATGAAAGTGAATTGTTCGAGATTGAAAAAAAGATGGATGAATTAATAAAAGAAGACATTAAATTTATAAGAAAAGAAGTATCAAAAAAGGATGCATTGGAAATTTTTAAAAACAATAAATACAAAATTGAGTTGATAAATGCTCTTCCTGCTGATGAAGTTATTACAATTTACGAACTTGGAGATTTCATTGATTTATGTAGAGGACCCCACGTTCCATCTTTAAGATATTTAAAGTTTTTTAAACTCACAAAAGTTGCTGGAGCCTATTGGAGGGGAGATAGTAAAAACAAAATGTTACAAAGAATTTATGGAACTGCTTGGGATAATAAAGAAAATTTAGACAAATACTTTAAGTTTATAGAGGAAGCGGAAAGGCGAGACCATAAAAAGATTTGTAAGGCTATGGATTTGTGCCATTTTGAACCAGAATATGCACCGGGTGCACCATTTTATCATCCAAAAGGTTGGTATGTATTTAGGACATTGGTGGAATATTTGAGAGATATAAAATCAAATGCTGGTTATGTGGAGGTCGCAACTCCAAGAGTTATGAACAAATGTTTGTGGGAAACTTCTGGACATTGGGAGCATTATGGAGAACATAATTATTCAGGTAAAATGCAGGACGAAACACAATTTTGTGTAAAACCTATGAATTGCCCTGGTGGAATTCTAATTTACAAACAAGGCATAAAATCATACAAGGATTTACCTATTAAAATGGCAGAGTTTGGACAAGTAAATAGATATGAAGCCTCTGGTTCTCTAAACGGATTTTTAAGAGTTAGAGAATTTACACAAGATGATGCACATGTTTTTTGCACCTTGGAACAAACAAAAAAGGAAATTAGTGATGGAATTCAACTTTTTATGAAAGTTTATAAAATATTGGGTTTTAGTGAAGAAAATGTTATTATTGGTCTTTCAACTCGTCCAGAAAGTAGAGTGGGAAGCGAAGAAGTTTGGGATAAGAGTGAAAATTTTTTAATGGAAACTTTGAATGAATTAAAATTTTCTTATAAGTTACAACCGAGAGAAGGTGCATTTTACGGACCTAAATTGGAATTTGGTTTTAAGGATGCGTTGGGTAGAAGTTGGCAAATTGGAACCATACAACTTGATATGAATTTACCATCAAGATTTGAAATGTCATACATTGGAGAAGATGGACAAAAGCACGAACCAGTGATGTTACATATGGCATTATTTGGAAGTCTTGAAAGATTTTTGGGCATGTATATTGAACATTGCGAAGGTAAATTTCCATTATGGTTTAACCCATTGCAAACTGTAATTTTAAATATCAATGAGGGTGTAAATGGATATTGCGAAGAATTGCAGGCAAAATTTAAAAATGCTGGATTTAAAAGTGAGTTGGATTTATCGGCCGGGACATTAAATTACAAAATTAGAGAGTATTCTTTGCAAAAAATTCCTTATTTAATCATAGTTGGTGATAAAGAAAAAGAAAGCAATAACATCACAATTAGAACTTTTGGTAACGAAAAACAACAAAGTTTGAAGGTTGACGAATTTATAAGCAAATTGAAGAGGAAAATTGAAAATAAAGAATTAGGGTTTGACATTTAAAGTGAACATTAAGGTAAAGTTATATGGATAAATAAATTATTATAATTATTTTCTTGTAATATAATTTATAATGTTTAATATACTCTATATGATGATAATTTTATTTTTTATAGCCTTTGTATGTATTTTTATGTTGGTAAGTGATATAAAGGTACTTGAAATATCCGACGATTTGCAATTCGTTTTTCTGTTTCTAAACATCTTATATGTATGTTTCAAGGATGGAAACTTATTCAAAAATTTATTAATGGGTTTTGCTGGAGCCTTTGTATATTTTTCGTTTATAGTTATTATAAATGTCATGGTATTGTCATGGAAAAAGAAAAAAGGAATTGGCGGAGCTGATGTTAAGTTTATTACATTCTCTGGCGTAACTTTGGGTTTTTTAAACGTAGGTTACTTTTTTTTAATCGCAGGAAGTATAGGTTATATAACTGCTATTTTGTGGAATAAATATAAAAAACAAAAACAATTCCCATTTAGTATAGGATTAGTCATTAGTTATTTAACATTGATGATAATGCAATTTAATCAAATTACTTTGTCTTTTCATAATATGCTGCAATAATATCTTTTACTTCTTTGCTAATTTTTTCATTATTTAATGCAAAACTTATGTTGGCCTTTAAATATCCAACTATGCTACCACAATCAAATCTTTCAGCATCAACTTTATAGGCAAAAGTTGCGGTATTTTTTAACATTTCTTTTATTGCGTCCGTAAGTTGTATTTCACCACCAACTCCTTCTTTTGTGTTTTCTAAATAATCAAAAATACCAGGTTCAAATATGTATTTCCCAGTGGCTGATAAATTGCTTGGCGCTTCTTCAACTTTTGGTTTTTCCACCATTTCATTTATTTTTACATAATTTTCAAAAATCTTTTCAATGGCGACAATTCCATATTTAGAAACATTTTCTTTTGCCACTTCCTGCACCGCTAAAACATTACAATTTCCACCTTGTTTTTCGTATAAATCTATCATATCTTTTAACACATTGCCATCCTTTTTATAAAACAGTTCATCAGCCAAAGTTACGGCAAATGGTTCATCTTTAATAATTTTTCTCGCACATAACACAGCATGTCCCAATCCTCTTGTATTTTGTTGTCTTGTGAAAAAAATATTACCAGCACTTGGCAACCAATCAATGGTTTTTTTTAACAATTCAATCTTATTTGATTCTTGTAGCTTCTCTTGTAATTCATAATTGTTATCAAAGTGACTTTCAATAGTATCTTTATTCCTACCAGTAATAAAAATAAAATTTTCCACTCCCGCACCAATTGCCTCTTCAAAAGCATACTGAATCAAAGGTTTTTCAGCCACTGGCAACATTTCTTTTGGCACAGCCTTTGTGGCTGGCAAAAATCTTGTTCCCAACCCACCAACTGGAAATACTATTGTTTTTATTTTTTTCATAAAATCTATATTTTTTATCATGCTATCATTTATTAAAATAAAATCAAATAAATATTTGTAAAGATTATTCATGGTTTTTGTTTCAAATTAACATGGCAATTTCATTTGCATTTCTTACATTAACTAAAATAATTTGCTTTTTAATTTTATGTATGTATACTCCAAAAGTTTAACAAATTTTTTATAATTTTATGAAAAAAGAAAACTTTTTGAGGGGCGCGAAACTTCTCTCTCTCTCTCTCTCTCTCTCTCTCTCTCTCTAATGTAAGGGCGACAGAAAATAATAATGTAAATAATAATGTAGATACATCTACATCAAAATTTTACATATCTAACAAATTTAGTAACTCAACTTTTGACGTTAAAAATTCAAAAATAAGAACAGGAGAAGGCAATGCGAATGTCAACCCTGGTAAATCTGTGGAGGAAGTTTCTTATGGTGACAAAGTTGCCATAGGTGTGTCAAAAAAATATGACACCATCAAAGGTTCCATAAGAGCTGAATTTGAATATGGTTTTAATGGAAAAACAAAATTTAAAATAGAAAGTAAAGCACAACCAGGAGAGTTTACTGATGGTAAACTTAAAAATTCAACTTATTTTGCAAATTTTTACTATGATTCACAATACAGCATTTTTGGTATTAATCCTTATATTGGATTTGGTTTAGGTGTTTCAAACACTAAAAATAAATTAAGTTGGCAATCTAAAAGTAATAGCAGTATTTTTTTTAAAGGCAACCAAGAAGAAAATAACTTTGCCTATAACTTTGGAGCAGGTTTGACATACACTGTTGAAAATATTGCCATTGATTTAGGTTATAGATATCAAAATTTAGGTAAAATTGATAATTTAGTTTTACACACATACAATACTACTACTCCTTATTCTATTGCAGAATATGAATTGACAGCACAGGAACTTTACATTGGTGCAAGATATAATTTCTAATATTATAGTAATGTAATATTATGGTAACGTTAATAAAAAAATGACTTGTAAAAACAAGTCATTTTTTTTATATAAATAATAAAGAATTTCATTTTTGACATCAATTGTAAAGTTTATTTTTGATATATTTTGCATATTGTTATCAAATAAATTTTATTTTACTTTATTAAACAAATAGATAATATAAAAAACATGAAAATAGTTTTTTTTGCTTCATCAGAATTTGCTTTGCCTACATTGAGGGCAATAAACAATTCTCATCATAAAATTTGTGCTGTCTATACAAGAGAGCCAAAAGAGGCTGGTCGTGGTATGGAATTGCAAAATACTCCCATACATAACGAAGCATTGAATCTTGGGCTTGAAGTAAATACTCCAAAAACTTTAAAAAAAGAAAAACAATGGGAAAAGTTAAAAAAATATGAGGCAGATATTTTTGTTGTGGTGGCATATGGTTTATTGTTGCCAAAAGAAATACTGAATATTGCAAAATATAGTTGTATTAACATACATCCCTCATTATTACCAAGATGGCGAGGTGCTGCACCACTTCAACGGGCATTAATGAATGGCGACAAAGAAACAGGAGTGTGTGTAATTGTATTGGGTGAAGGCTTAGATGATGGTGAAATTCTTGCCTATGAAAAAATATCAATAACAAAGGACACTACAATTGAAAATTTACATGATAATTTGAGTGTGACAGGTAGTCAATTAATGTTACGTGTATTGGAAAAAATAGATATGGAGCAACAGGTTAAAGGTATGCCACAAGCAAAAAACGGACTTATTTATGCGGATAAAATTAATAAAGAAGAAAGTAAACTAAACTTCAAATCAGTGGAACAAAATTTTAATATTATAAGAACAATAGGAGGTTATTTTGAACATAATGGTGAACGAATTAAAATTTTAAAATCTGACTATGAAATTGATGAAATACACAAAAAACTAATGGAGCAAAAACCAGTTGCAAATTTAATAGAAAATGAATTTTTTTTAAAATCAATAGGTAATATATGCATTGAAAATGATGAAATGAAAATAAAATGTATCGATGGCTTCTTAAAGCCACTGGTTTTACAGAGAGAAGGTAAAAAAGCCATGAATGTAAAAGAATTTGTGAAAGGCTTTAAAGTATAATTTAATCTTTTTTTTCATATAATATCTTTACATCAACTCCGCATTTTTGTAATTTCCTATCAATAAATTCATATCCTCTTTCCACATGATAGTATCGTCGAACCTCCGTTTCTCCATTTCCCGCTATTCCAGCCAATATTAATGCCATACCGGCTCTTAAATCGGTTGCCATCACTTCGGCACCTTTGTAACAGCCATTATGCCCTTCAATAATTGCCTTATTCCCCATAACTTGTATGTCAGCATTCATTCTCACAAGCTCTGCAACATGCATAAACCTATTCTCAAACACTGTTTCATCAATAGTAGAATCTCCATTTATACCAGCCAACAATGCCATTACTGGACTTTGCAAATCGGTTGGAAATTCTGGATGGGGCCCTGTAATGATATTTGTGGCTTTTAAAGAAGTTTTTTTTCTTTTTATCTTCAAAGTTGTTTTATCAATTCTTTTAATGTCAGCATTCATTTTTTTTAATTCATCAGTAAAATTTTCCAAAACATCAAAGTTAATACCACTAATTTCCAATTCTCCACCCGTTAATAGCGCTCCAATCATAAAACTACCAGCTTCTATCCTATCGCCCATTACGGTATATTCGGCGGAATGTAATTCTTTTACACCTTCAATTTCAATGAGTGGAGTTCCTGCACCAGTGATTTTTGCTCCCATTTTATTTAAACAATTCGCCAAATCAATAATTTCTGGTTCTTTAGCTGGGTTTTCAATTCTTGTGATTCCTTCTGCCAATGTAGCACTTAACATGATATTTTCAGTGGCTCCAACAGATGCAAACCTAAATTTTATATCCGCTCCTTGTATTTTTCCATTTTTAGCCTTTGCAATTACATATCCATCATCAATTTGTATATCTACGCCCATTTGTTTTAAAGCATCAAAATGTATATCCAATGCCCTTGTGCCAATGGCACAACCACCAGGCAATGATACTTTTGCTTGCCCAAATCTTGCTAAAAGTGGTCCAAGAACTATAAAAGTTGCTCGCATTTGACTAACTGTTTCATAAGGAGCTGTAAATTTGTTTATTTTTGTTGGGTCTATTATTAAAGTTTTGCCATCATTTTCCTTACTTAAATCACCATTTAGAGTTATCTTTCCGCCTATTGTATTTATAAGACCAAGTAAAGTTATCACATCGGACAAATTTGGCACATTATTTAAAGTCAATGTTCCCTTTTTAAGTAAAATGCTAGCACAAATCAATTTTAAAACAGAATTTTTTGCACCAGAAACCCTAACTTTTCCATTTATTTTTTCATTGCCTTTTATAACAATCTTTTTTATTCCCATATTTTCTCCCAAAAATTATAGTAATTTTATGATAATAAATCTAAAATAAAAAGCAAAAAATGTTCACAATGTAGTTTTTTAATATTTTCCTAATACAACTCCTCTTTCACTTATTCTTTCAAGCATACCAATACTTTTAGTAAATAATTTTTTCTACCCTCATGTTCTACTTTTATATATTCCTCAATCACATTTCTCGATGTTTTAGAAGTTTTTATATTCGCGACCACCCCAGACATTAACCAATGGTATGATTATGTGTCATATTGAGCCTTATTTAACATGTGGTCGAAATGTAAAAATATTAAAGTAGAATTAAAAAATAAATCTACTGAGACATTGACCTTTCCAATGTTCGTAATGTTGCTTTTTTTTGCGTTAAAGGTGCAGGTGTTTTTGTTTGAGTAGGTGCAGGTGCAGGTGCAGTTATATTTATTGACGGAATACCAAAAACTTCTCTTAATGCATTTATTGATTCCCGCAAAGATGTATTATTATTTCTATATCTACTCTTAGCCAATGTCGCTCCACTCAATAATTCTCTTTTTGTGTCAATATCTAACTCAGAGTCCCATATTTTCGAAAGAACTTCACCTTTTGTATCTTTTGCATCTTCTAACAATAAAGCTAATTTAATATTTACTTGTTCTTCTCCTAATTTTTCTTCTGAAAGTCTACTCTTTGGTGGAATTTGTTGTGTTGATGCTGTAGATTTTGTCAAAGGTGCAGGTGTTTTTGTTTGAGTAGGTGCAGGTATAGATGCTGTAGATTTTGTCAAAGGTGCAGGTGTTTTTGTTTGAGTAGGTGCAGGTATAGATG
>JAITOR010000010.1 GCA_031289855.1 Rickettsiales bacterium | reverse complement strand
TTGGTTAAACCCCCCCCCCCCCCATTTTTATAGCCATTCAACGACCAATTTTTAGCCCTTGAAGTCTCGCCTATAACCATTACTATTAATTGTGGTTCACCTGTTTTTGTGGCCTCTTGGTCTAAAAACATAAATTCTCGCTTTGCCAACATTTTATTTTTAAAATATTTATGGGTTCCTTGTATGTAATTTCCAGTATTTATCAATCTATTTACTTTTGAATGATTTCTGCCAAAAAATGCGTATTGCTTATAAGAAGCCAAAAAAACAACAATTAAAGCAGTAAGTGTGTATCCAACATTCAAAAGTCTTTTTTTATAATTTCCGTATTGAATTTTTGTTTTAAATAGAAAAAAACATGGAATTATACCTGTAATTATCACATATAAAACCAATGTTATGGTTATTAAATCAAGAGTTTCCCCAATATTTGTTTCAAATGTATTTCTTATCATGTCTTTATCAATATAAACATTATATTTTAACATAAAATAATTTGTGGCACTTGAAAATAACAATAATACTATTGCAATCGGTTTTAATGTAAATTTATGTAATAAAATATTGAAAGTTAAAAGATGGATGCAAAACATTGTTATCGGGAGGGAAATAGTAAAAACAAAAACTGAAAAGCTATCAATTGTGATATTGACTATTACATATTTCCAAAAAGTTAAGTTCAAAATAAAGGAAAAATAAAGTGAAATATAAAAAATAAGAGAATTTTCATTTCCGTTGAGATTGTTTACAATATTTAAAAACTTTTTATACATTGTGTTTATTTGATGATATTTTAAAGTTTAATTATATTTAATGAAAAGTCAAGTTTAATAAATTAAGGGCAAAATTGAGGATTATAAAATTATTTTTATTTATGTACTTCCCCACTTATCGTTTTTGTTGTAATATTACTTTATAACAAACCATAACTTAATTTTATGAATGATATTTTAAATTTACAGAATGAGTCTAATATTTTGCCAATTTCACTTGCGACAATAAAAAACTATGTTAGAGTTGATTTTGCCAATGATGACGAACTTTTGACGAAACTTTTAAAGACTGCGATTAAAAATTGCGAGTCTTATATTGGAAAAACCATAATTGAAAAGACTTATATCCTGTCAGTTTACGAGGATAGATGTAAAGTAAAATTGCCATATCCACCTGTAAAAAACATAAATGAAGTCAACATGGAATACATATATGATGATGTGGCTAATATTTTAAGCGTAAATACTGGTTTCAATAGGCTTGATGTAAATTATACGGCAGGAATGAATACCATTGATGATGAATTGGTGCAAGGAATTTTAATGCATGTTGCGAGAATGTATGAGGATAAAAGTGGATATTCCACAATGCCGCAAAATTCTATCTTCATTTATCAAAAATACAAACAAATAAGGTTATAATGTTGATAAATAGATTAAATAAAAGAATTGAATTGCAGGTCAAAACTTCTGTGCCAGATGAAAATGGTGGATTTTTTGAAACTTGGGATACCTACAAAGAAGTGTGGGCTGAGGTGAAAACGATTGGGGTGTATGAAAATATTGTGGCATCAAGATTTGAAAATACAATAACTTATATTATAACAATTAGGTATTTGAACGATATAAATATTGCGAATAGAATAAAATGTAGCGATGGTATCTTTAAAATCGCGGGGATAATAAATAGGGGGAACAAAGTGTTAGAAATTAAAGTTAACGAATTTTACTGATATAACTATTGCATTTTTTTTACATTATAATATAACAATAATTATGATGACAAAAGTTAAAACGATAAATGATTTGATAAAAATATTCTCGAAATTACCTTCATTGGGACCTCGAAGTGCGAAACGAATTATTTTACATCTTTTAACGAAGAAGGAAAATTTGCTTTTACCGCTAATTTCCTTAATGGATGATGCCTACAAAAACATAAAACAATGCAAATGTTGTGGAAATTTAACCATCAATGATGTATGTGATATTTGTGCTGACAAGACGAGACAGGTTAATACGATTTGTGTTGTTGAAACCATAGCTGATTTGTGGAATATTGAAACCAGTGGTGTATATAACGGATTGTATCACATTTTAGGTGGCAATTTATCAGCAAGCGAAGGGAGAAATCCGGACGATTTAAATATAGATGGTTTATTACATAGAATAAAAGGGGATAAAATAGAAGAGGTGATTATTGCCACTAATCCAACCATTGAGGGGCAAACTACGGCTTTTTATATCAGTGATTTATTGCAGGAATTTAAGGTCAAAATTACAAAACCTGCCCTTGGAATTCCTTTGGGAAGTGAGTTAAATTTTTTAGATGAAAGCACACTTGACATTGCTTTTAAGAACAAAAAAGAATTTTAGTTTACATCATTCCTTGTATCGTACCATTTTTATCCACATCGATTGCTTCTGCCAGTGGATTTTTTGGTAATCCAGGCATTGTCATTATATCACCAGCCTCACATACGATAAAACCTGCACCATTTGACAATCTAATTTTTTTGATTGTAATTTTAAAATCAATTGGAGCACCTAATTTTTCTTTTTTATCGGTGAAACTATATTGTGTTTTTGCTATACATATTGGCATTTTATCAAGATTTAAGGCTTCAATTTGCTCTATTTCTCGTTCGGCATTTTCTGTAAATTTTACACCATCAGCTCTGTAAATTTCTTTTGCCACAATATTTATTTTTTCCTTTATTGGCAAGTTTTCGTCATATAGTGGTCTAAAATTATTATTGACTTTATTATTTTTTTCTATTATTTCGTTATCTTCAATATTATTCAACACTTTTTTTGCTAAGTCAATTGCACCATCTCCACCTTTTGCCCATCCTTCACACAAAGCAAAATCAATGTTGTTCGTCACTCGTTCGGATTCATTGCCATCAAAAGTAGTTGCAATTTTTCTTCTATTTTCGCAATATTTTTTCACAAATTCAATTTCATCATCTCTATCATCCGTGAATTTATTTAATGAAACCACAATTGGTAATCTGTATTTTTGTAAATTTTCAATATGTCTTCCTAAGTTTACAATTCCTTTTTGCAAATCTCCATCGCCATTGTATTTTAAAGCTCTAATGGTTGCCACCAATACAACGACATTTGGTTTTAAATCGGCTTTACGGCATTTTATATCAAAAAATTTTTCTGCCCCTAAATCTGCTCCAAAACCAGCTTCCGTCACCACATAATCAGCCAATTGCATAGCAGTTTTTGTTGCAATAATACTATTACAACCATGGGCTATATTTGCAAATGGTCCTCCATGTATAATTGCAGGCGTTCCATCTAATGTTTGTACTAAATTTGGTTTTATAGCATCTTTTAAAAGCACAGTTAAACTACCTTCGACCTTTAAGTCCTTAACAAATCTCGGTGTTCCTTTGCCTGTGTAACCAATCAAAATGTTTCCAAGACGACGTTTTAAGTCTTGCAAATCGCTTGCAATACATAAAATTGCCATGATTTCACTGGCTACGGATATCATAAAACTATCTTTTCTTGTGCCAATGTCAATCTCTCTTAAGGCTCTATCATTTAGATCAAGTACTCGTTTCCATACCACATCTTTAATTTTTAATTTATTACCATGATAAATGTGATTGTCAATTAGGGCTGAAAGCAAGTTATTTGCAGATGTTATGGCATGTATATCACCTGTAAAATGTAAATTTATATCTTCCATTGGCACAACTTGTGAAAAACCACCACCAGTTGCCCCACCCTTAATACCAAAACAAGGACCTAAACTTGGCTCTCTCAATGCAATTATTGTTTTTTTATTGAGTTTATTCAAAGATTGTCCCAACCCAATTGTAGTAGTGGTTTTACCTTCTCCGGCTGGAGTTGGATTGATTGCGGTAACTAATATTAATTTTCCCTGTTTATTGTTTTGAATTGAATTGATGAATTCTTGCGAGATTTTTGCTTTATATTTTCCATATAATTCCAAATCTTCTTGTTTTATATTAATTTTTTTTGCAATATCAATTATCGGTTGTAACCGACATTCTCTGGCAATTTCAATATCTGTTTTCATATATAAATGTTAAAGGTATTTTTTATAAAAACAAATATAAAAATATATTTAGTCTTTTTTATTTGACATTTATTTTTTTATTATTACTATGAGTTAAATAGAGTTCGTAGCTCAGTTGGTAGAGCACATGACTTTTAATCATGTTGTCGCGGGTCCGATTCCCGCCGGACTCACCATTATATATTATAAAATATATTGGTGAATATTTAAACTAAATCCTATCTTTTCTTTCTTTTTTTATATATTCAATTACTTTTTCAGCCACTTCAACTTCTCCTTCTTTTTTTGTTTTTGCTATTACTTCAAAATCCGGAAATTTTGCAATTTTAATTAAAACCCTATATGATGTATCTACACCATTGTTTATCAATTCTTCACTTATGTATTGCGGAATTTGTTTGTGTCGTTTTTGTAAAAATTCTTGTAGCCTTGTTTTCGGATCTTTAAATAAAATTTTATCTTCTCCAAATAAATCTTTCCAAAAATATAAAACAAATTTTCTTGCTTCAATTAATCCACCATCTTTGTAAATTGCACCAATAATTGACTCCATAACATCTTCCAATATTTTTGGATTATGACGACCATTTTGATTTTCTTCACTTCTTGACATTTTAATATATTTACCAACTCCAATTTTTGTTGCAATACTTGACAAAGTTTTTCCACATACCAACTCAACCTTTCTAATGTGCGCATCTCCTTCTTTCATGTCTTGAAATCGTTCTAATAGAGTTTCTACAATAATCAACGACAATACGGAATCTCCAAGCATTTCCAATCTTTGATAATCTTTGCAATCTTTTTCCATATTATGAATACTTGGGTGATTTAAAGCAATTTCTAACAATTGTTCTTTTTTAAAAGCATATTTTAATTTTTTACACAATTTTTGCATATATATTACGTAATATAATATTTTTAAATATTTTTTTCAACAAATTATATTAATTAAAAAATATTTGTATTTAAAAATATATTTATTTATAATAAGAAAAAACACTTATAAAATTATATGGAAAAAATATTGCAACAATTGGTGCCGATGGTTATAGAACAAACTGGAAAAGGCGAAAGAAGTTTTGATATTTATTCAAGATTATTGAAGGAAAGAATTATATTTTTAACAGGAGAATTCAATGATGAAATGTCATCTTTAATTGTGGCACAATTATTGTTTTTGGAATCAGAAAATCCTGATAAAGATATTTTTATGTATATAAATTCACCAGGAGGTGTAGTTAGTTCAGGGCTTGCAATTTATGATACAATGCAATATATCAAGTCACCAGTTTCAACTTTATGTGTGGGACAAGCTTGTTCCTGTGGTTCATTAATTCTTATGGCTGGAGCAGCAGGTAAACGATTTGCATTGCCAAATTCAAGAATTATGATACATCAACCTTCAGGTGGTTTTAGAGGACAGGCAACGGATGTTGAAATACATGCAAGGGAAATGGTAAAAACAAAACAATTATTGAATTCGTTATATGCAAAACATACCGGTAAAGATATAAAAGTCATTGAAACTGCAATGGAAAGAGATAATTTTTTATCGCCAGAGGAGGCAAAAGAATTTGGTTTAATTGACGAGGTTGTTGTTAATAGAAATAGTATAATTAGTGGATAATATGTTTATTGATATAATAGGTTTTATTTTTGGTGTTATATATGTTGTTATGGTTTCACTTGGAAAAAAGGAAGGATGGTTATTTAATATAGTGTATTCTTCAATATTGTCCGTGGTGTCATTTAAATATAAATTGTGGGCAAATTTTATTTTAGGTATGTATTTTGTTTTTTCTGCCACTACGGCCTATGTAAAATGGGGCAAAGAAACAAAAAATTTTAATCCATCTTTTGAAACTAAAAGAAACAATTTGAAATTCTTTTTGTTATTTTTAGGTGTTTCAATTTTATGGTCTTTACTTTTAAAGTTTGTATTGAATGGAAGATTACCAATATTGGATGCAATGTCATTTGCAGGAAATGTTGTGGCTCTATTATTGGCCATAAGGGGCAAAATTGAAAATTACTACTATTTTTTAACAGCAAATACTATAAATTTATTTTTAATGTCAGTGTCTGGTTCGTATTTTTTAGCATTTAGTTTTTTTATTTTTATCATATTTAATATGGTTGGATTGTTTAACTGGAAGAAAATTTACAAAACAAGTTTTAATAAGTAACACTTGCTTTTAAAAGTAGCAATGTAAAATAATTTGATAAATATTTATTTAGCATTATAAACTAACTGATAATAATATTTTATCTTATGAAATTTAAAATAGCGACAATAATAGCAACTTTTTTTGGTGTTGGCAATATAAAATATGCACCTGGAACTTTTGGTAGTCTGGCTTCTTTTCCTCTATTTTTCATATTCGCATTTTTAATTGAAAAAAATGGACTTTCTGGTACCACTGCAAATATTGTTATATTTTTTATAGACATAATAGTATTGTATATTATGGGTTGGTGGGCAATAAATGTTTATATTACCGCAAACAAAAAGGATGATCCAAAGGAGATAGTGATTGATGAAGTGGTGGGGCAATTGATAGCCTATATGTTGCCATTGATTTTTCCTTATAGAAATGTGCCGACAAATCCTAACTTGTTTAATATATTGTGGTTTATTTTGCCATTTATTTTATTTAGATTTTTTGACATCAAAAAACCATCTCTTGTGGGGTATTTTGATAAAAATTGGCACAATGCAAACGGAATTTTGCTTGATGATGTGGTGGCTGGAATTTATGCGGCCATTTGTGTTATTATAATTTTATGTTTTATCTAAATTTATGAGTTTTGAAATTAAAAAGGTTCTTGAAAAGAAAAGGAGAAAAAAATGAAAACTATTTTACTTACGGGGGGGGCTGGTTTTATCGGTAGTCATGTGGCAGTCGAGTTATTACAACAGGGATACAATGTTGTTATTGTTGATAATTTGAGAAATGCGGAGGAGAGTGTCATTGGGCGAATTGAAAGAATAGCCAACAAAAAACCAATTTTTTATAAAATTGATTGTTTGGATAAAAAGGAATTTAAAAAGGTTTTTGAAAAACAAAAAATAGAAGGAGTTATACATTTTGCAGGGTTAAAAGCCGTGGGTGAAAGTTGTGAAAATCCTTTATTGTATTACAAAACTAACTTTGATACAACAATAAATTTGCTCGAAATAATGCAAGAATTTAATGTAAAAAATCTTGTTTTTAGTTCAAGTTGCACTGTTTATGGTATACCAAAAGAGGTTCCAGTGGATGAAAACACCGAATTGCAAAAGGCAAATTCTCCCTATGGACACACAAAATTAGTGCAGGAAGAGTTGTTTCAAAATTTGTATAAAAGTGATAATTCTTGGAATATCTCTTTGTTAAGATATTTTAATCCAGTTGGTGCTCATCCAAGTGGTTTGTTGGGGGAAACACAAAAAGAGTTGAGAAATTTGATGCCTTATATTGTAAAGGTCGCAAAAGGTGAAATAAAAGAATTGGCAATCTTTGGCAATGATTATGAGACCTATGATGGGACATGTATTAGGGATTATGTACATGTGGTTGATTTGGCAAAAGGGCATATTAAAGCATTGGAAAATGGCTCAGGAATTTTAATCGCAAATTTGGGAAATGGGAAAGGTTATAGTGTGTTAGAATTGGTAAATACTTTTGCCAGAGTATGTGTTCCAATTGCCTATTCATTTAAGCCGAAAAGAGCGGGAGATGTGCCAGTAATTTATGCTGATGTAAAATTCGCAAAAGAAAAATTGGGATGGGTAGCAGAAAAAACATTGGAAGATATGTGTAGAGATGCTTGGAACTATGAAAAAACAAAAAAGGATTAAAAAGAAGGGAAAGTATAATATAACTTTCCCCCATCAACCATTTAATTACCAAACCACTTTTGATAAATTTTATCAAAAACACCTTTCTTTCTTATGGATACCATTGCGGCATCTAATTTCTTTTGCAAATCGACATTTTTTTTGTCCACCGCCAATGCAATTTGGTTAGTTTTTTTGGTCGCCAAAAGATTTTCACTTGTCACTTTTAACGGTAAGCCACCAGAAGTAATGGCATATCTTGCAACAGATTCAGTTTGAATTATTGCATCAACTTTTCCTTCTTTTAAGTGTGTAAAAACATCTGCTGTAGATAATTCTATAACTTTTGCTTTTTTCACGGTTTTTGCTAAAGTAGCACTTGTAGTTCCTATTTCAGCACCAATTTTTTTACCTTCAAGATCTTTCAAAGTTTTTAAATCGGCTTTGTCTTTTTTTACAACTATTATCAATGCTTCATTAACATAAGATTTTGTATATAAAACCTTTTGTTTTCGTTCTTCAGTAATAACTAAACCGGCGGCAATCACATCAATTTCCTTCTTTGTGGTTAAAGATTGAATTAATCCATCAAAGGTCATGTCCTTCCATTCAACACCATCATATCCAGCCTCACTTGCTATTGAATTCATCAAATCAATATCAAAACCGGTCATAATACCTTCTTTGGTGTAAAATTCAAATGGAGCATATTCTGCATTTGTTCCAACTTTTAACTTTGCAGCATTAATATTGGTTAACACTATAAAAATTAAGATCAAAATCAATAAAACTTTTTTCATTTTACCTCATCTATTTGTTAAATTCTATAATACTTTTGCCTTTTGATTTCATAATTTTACTATGGGCAGTCAATCTAACTGCATTTATTTTTATGAAACCTACGGCATCTTTTTGGTCATAACCGCCTTCTTCGTCCATAGAAGACATTTTTTGGTCATACAATGAAGAAGAACTTTCCCTTGCCAATGCAAAACAATTTCCCTTATATAACTTCAAAGTAACGGTTCCATCAATTGCTTCTTGTGATTTTTTAACTGCTGCCATCAAGAAATCCATTTCAGGACTATACCAAAAGCCATTGTAAATAGTTCTTGCAACTTCTGGTGCAATCATATCTCTAAGTCGCATAACTTCTCTGTCCATAGCAATTCCTTCAATATCCCTATGTGCTATGTAAAGTATAGTTCCACCTGGTGTTTCATACACTCCTCTCGACTTTATACCAACAAACCTATTTTCCACCATATCTAAATGACCAATACCATTTTCGGCACCAATTTTGTTTAAATATAAAAACAATTCTAAACTATCAGTTTTAATGGTTCCATCCTCCAAATTTTCAACTTTAACTGGTATTCCATCTTTGAAAGATACTTTGATTTTTGTAACTTTATCTGGTGCCTTTTCAGGTGTATTGCTTCTATTATAAACATGTTCTGGTGTTATATAATTTGGATCCTCCAATATACCAGCTTCGTGTGAAATATGCAACAAATTTTCATCTTCACTATAAGGTTGTGCAACCGTTTGAGTGGTTGGAATGCCATTTTCTTCTGCAAATTTTAACAAATCACTTCTACCCTTGAATTTGTCTAAAAATTTAGCATCTTTCCATGGAGCAAAAATTTTAATTTTTGGATTTAAGGCAAGATATGATAATTCAAATCTAACTTGGTCATTTCCTTTACCAGTACAACCATGAGAAACGATTGTTGCTCCTTCTTTTTCAGCAATTTCAATTTGATATTTTGCAATTAAAGGTCTTGCCACTGATGTTCCAAGTAAGTATCTGTTTTCGTATATTGCACCAGAACTAAACACTGGATATATATATTTTTCAACAAATTCTTTTTTTAAATCAAGAATATATGCTTTTGTTGCACCAGTTTTTAAAGCTTTTGCCTTTACAACTTCTAAATCACCATCTTTTTGTCCTATGTCGGCTGTGAAAGTTATAACTTCATAACCTTCATTTATCAAATATTTTAATATACAAGAAGTATCCAAACCACCTGAATATGCTAAAACTACTTTTTCCTTTGCCATTTCTTCTCCTTTTTTTATAATAAAAAACACTACTTTTTCAAAAGTAATGCCCTATAATTTGTTATATCAAAACATAGCTTATAAGCATTACTTATAAACCTTCCTCCTTAAAAAAAGACCTTTCAATATAATCATAAGTGTATTATGACATATTAAATATTATTTGTCAAATAAAAATAGTCAATAATTGTATTGCAGTTTGATATTACAAATTAAACTTGACAAAATATATTATTAATAATATCATCAAAACAATGATTGTTAAAAAAATTGTTTTTGTTTGTATTTGTTGCTATGGATGATAGTTTATAGATATGAATTTTGTTTTTTATTTATCATATCTTGTAAAAAGATATGATTTTTTATTAGAAAAGGGATATATAATGAAAAAAATTGATAAATTGTTGCCAACTTTTTTTGAGAAACAGGTTGGCATATTGATTGAAAATTACTTAGATAATAGTGTATTTAACGATGATGAAATAAATGAAATTAAAATTGCTTTCAACAGAGCAAGTCAAGAAAATTCACAGGAATTGGAATTGGTTAGGGGCGACATTTTGTCATTGATTAAAAATGATCCGGCACTTAGTGGCAAAGATGATAAGCGAGAAGTTTTGTTTTATCCTGGTGTCAAAGCTAGGTTTTTTCATCAAGTGGCTCATAATTTTTATAAACAAGAAAAGTATTTACAGGCAAGAGCCATTAGCGAGAGTGCAAAATCCATCACAAATATCGAAATACATCCTGGTGCCATCATTGGTGAACGACTAACGATTGACCATGGAATGGGAATAGTTATAGGTGAGACTGCTGAAATTGGAAACGATGTGGTGCTTTTTCATGGAGTTACCATTGGAGGAACAGGAAAACAAGTGGGAAAACGACATCCAACCATTGGAAATGATGTATTTATTGGCTCTCATTCTGTTTTACTTGGCTCAATAAATGTGGGCGATAATGCAAAAATAGGAGCAAATTCCACTATTTTGAGAGATGTGCCAGCTCAATCTACATTTTGTGGTACTTTGGCTCGAATTAAAAAATACAACAATGTAAAGTTAAATTTCAAAGAATATTGGGAAAATTACTACAAGGAACATCAATTGCCCTTCAAACAATCTTCTTTTGCTGAATTTATTTTAAATTACCTTGAGCCGCATAAGAAAATGATTGAATTAGGATGTGGAAATGGTAGAGATGCTGTATTTTTTGCCGAAAGGGAAAATGTTGATGTATTGGCGATAGATCAAGCGGAAAACGAAGTTGATTTTTTAAATAAGAATTTCAAAAAAGGTAATTTAAGGTTTGTGACCGATGATTTTACAAAACTTTCGATTAAAGATAAATTTGATTATGTTTACAGTCGTTTCACGTTGCATTCCATAACGGAGGAACAGGAAAATAATGTGTTGAAATGGGTTAATGAATATTTGAATACAAATGGATTATTTTTTATAGAGGTTAGGAGTATAAATGATGATATGTATAACAAAGGAAAAAAGATAAGTCGAAATGAAAATATAACCGACCATTATAGGAGATATATGAATATAGATGTCTTCACTGAAAAAGTTAAGGGCTATGGTCTGAAAGTTGTGTATTCTGTTGAAAGCAATGGATTGGCGGTGCATAATGACGATGATCCCGTTATCATAAGGCTAATTGTTAAAAAAGTGCAATAACCAAGGTGTTGGGAAAGATGACGAATGAAATGCAACACTTAAAAAACAATAATTTATATTATGAAAAGTTAAAAATGGAATTCTTGTTATTAAAATATCATTATTCTTATTATTATTATTATTATTATTAAATAAATAAAAATAATATTAATAATTAATCAAATGAACTTGCTTTTTTTTTTTTTTGTGATAATATTGATTATGTTTAATAAATTATAGGAAATAATTATGACAGATGCAGTAGTAGTATCACCCGTTTTAGAGGAAAGAAGAGCGCTTATTGATAAACTTCG
>JAITOR010000008.1 GCA_031289855.1 Rickettsiales bacterium | reverse complement strand
ATCTTGAATAATACCTATGGTTATGATTTCAACAAATGGTTCAGCGATAGGTTCAGAAAAAGAGAAAAGTTGTTAAATGTAAAAAATTATCTCAAAATTAAAAAAACAAAAGAGATGATTTATTTTGAAAGTGGATGGGGGAAAAAAACAAATACAAGGCAACATATTTCGCAAAAAGACTTTGAGGATACGAACATCGCCATAATGGAAATGAAACAATGGTGTAAAAAACATGATATAAAGTGTTATATAGCATATATCCCAAATTATATGCAGGTCAAAAGGTCTGTGATTGGTCTAAAAAATGATGTGGCAGAAAATGACAATATAGCACAAAGATTAAATGATTACTTTAAAAGTAAAACTTTTGATTTTGAAATAATCGATACGCACCATGAGGTGGTGTCCCGCAAATTTGATACTTTTTATTTGAATATTTATAATCCCGATGTGCATCCCACTGATTTTGGTTCCTATCTTGTCTATAAAAAGACAATGGAAGCCATAAAAAATGATATTCCTGATGTTAAAATTTCGACCGAAGATGATTACAATATATATTGTGATGGTAAAATGATGTATTATCATTTCTATATGAATCTTGAAAGGAAAATATCGTTTTTTAAAAATAATTTAAAATCCAATAAAATGAATAATAAATGTTATAAAAATGATTATAAGTATTTTTTATTAAAAAACATTAAAAATCCAGTTGTTACTAAAAATACAGAAGTTGGTTTTTCTATTGAAAAAAGTTTTACCACTGACAATGAAAATGCCATTGATAAAAGAATTTCAATAATTGGAACGAGTTATATAAATGGTTACTCTATGCATTTTTTACATAGTTTTAAAGGAGTTCAAAAATTAAGAAGTAACGATGATGCGCCAAAGGAATATTGTAAATATCATAATTGTTTTTCATTAAAATTTTGGGAAAAAAGAATTTTGGATTTTAAAAGTGATGTGGTTGTTTTTTTAATAAAAGATTTCAGCGATGGTTTGTTCACAATAAATAAATAAAATTTGCTTTTTTACTTTTAAATTATATATTGTAATATAGTAATGAATAATGCGAGAGTGGATGACAGAAAAATTTAATCATGGCGAAATAATTCCTATTGAAATTTCAACAGAAATGAAAAAATCATACTTGGATTATGCGATGAGTGTGATTGTTGCTAGAGCAATTCCGGATGTTAATGATGGATTTAAGCCGGTTCATAGACGAATTTTATACTCTATGTATGAAAATGGTTGTGACTACAATAAACCATTTAGAAAATGTGCTAGAATTGTCGGTGATGTGATGGGTAAATATCATCCCCATGGTGATAGTTCGATTTATGAGGCCATGGTGAGAATGGCGCAAGATTTTTCTATGTCATCTATATTGATTGATGGGCAGGGAAATTTTGGTTCAATTGATAACGATCCAGCCGCTGCGATGAGGTATACGGAAGCAAGAATGTCAAAACTTTCCCATAATTTAACCGATGATTTAGATAAAGAAACTGTAAATTTTCTTCCAAATTATGATGTGAGTTTAAAAGAACCTGATGTATTGCCCGCTAAATTTCCAAATTTATTGGTGAATGGAAGTAGCGGAATTGCGGTTGGTATGGCAACAAATGTGCCTACCCACAATTTAGGGGAAGTAATTGATGGTGTGATAGCTTACATTGATAATGAAAATATAACACCGGAAGAAATGTTAAAAATAGTTCCAGGACCTGATTTTCCAACTGGTGGATTTATTATGGGACGAGGCGGTTATGCGAATGTAATGCAAAATGGACGAGGAAGTATTGTGATGCGAGGTGAAGCAAAGATTGAAGAATTAAAAGGCGGAAAAGAACAAATTATAATCACATCTATTCCATATCAAGTTGTAAAATCAGATCTTGTGACAAAAATTGCCGAATTAGTGAAAGAAAAAAAGATTGAAGGAATATCGGATTTAAGGGATGAATCAAACAAAGAAGGCATTAGAGTAGTGGTCGAAACAAAAAGAGAAGGAAATCCGGATGTTATATTAAGTCAATTATATAGTTATACAAATTTGCAATGCAATTTTCCTGCCAATATACTTGCTTTAAATAATGGAAAACCTGAAACATTTGGTGTATTTGATGTAATTAAAGTTTTTACGAAGTTTAGACAAAATGTGGTTAGAAAAAGGACTGAATTTTTATTAGCAAAAACAAGGGAAAGGGCGCATATTTTAATCGGTTTAAGAGTTGCGGTAAATGAAATTAATGAAATAATTAAACTTATAAAAACAGCAAAAGATACAGGTGAAGCCAGAGCAGAATTAATGAGAAGAGATTGGAACGCAAATGTGGTGCAATCCTTAATTAAACTTATACAAGATAGGGGGAATAAAATCGAAAATGGTAGATTTTATTTTACAGAACAACAGGCAAGAGCAATTTTGGATATGCGATTGTCAAAATTGACTGGACTTGAAAGTGAAAAAATTGATAATGAATTGGGAGAACTATCTGTTGAAATGCAAGGTTATTTAAAAATTTTATCTGATAATGCGGAATTGGTAAAAGTTGTAAGGGAAGAATTGTTGCAACTAAAAGCAGAATTTGCTGTGCCAAGACGAACACAAATTTTAGAAAGTGAAAGTGATATTGATGTGGAAGAATTGATACCAAAAGAAGACATGATTGTGATTACTACCATGAATGGCTATATTAAAAGGGTTTCAACCAAATCGTACAGAGCGCAAAAACGAGGAGGCAAAGGAAAATCAGCTATGACTGTGCATGATGATGATTATACTGCTGATATTTTTGCCGTAAACACCCATACTCCAATTTTATTTTTTTCAAATAAAGGAAAAGTTTACAAAATGAAAACTTATAAATTGCCAGAAGGGAGCAATCAAAGTAAGGGGCGAGCCATTGTAAATATATTACCACTTGACAAGGATGAGACCATAACGACCATTATGGCATTGCAAGGCGAAAAGGAAGAATGGTTGAAAAAAAATATTTTATTTGCCACAAATAAGGGTGATGTACGACGAAATAGTATGGAGGATTTTGAAAATATACAATCGAATGGTAAAATTGCTATGAAACTTGCGGAAGATGAGAAATTAGTTGGTGTGGCCTTGTGTGACAATAATAGTGATATTATGTTATCTACAAAAGATGGCAATTGTATACGATTTCAACTTGAAAATTTAAGAATTTTCCAAAGCAGGAATTCAACCGGTGTAAGAGGTATTAAACTTAAAGATAATAATGAAGTTATGTCTTTATCAGTATTGAAAAATAGCGAAGCTGATAGTAATGGAGATAGAGAATTGTATTTAAAAATTGATTTAGATGTGAGAATTGCGTTGCAAAAAGCATTAAATTCACCAGTTGATATGTTAAATGCAGGTGAAAAAGATGCTTTAATAAGTAAAATTCCTGCTGAAATTACAAATACATTGAAAAAGGAAAAAATTGAAGCAATGGCGATAACGGAAGAATTTGTGCTTACAATATGTGAGAATGGATATGGAAAGCGAAGTTCTGCCTATGAATATAGAGTGACTGGCAGAGGAGGAAGTGGTATTACAAATATTGTGACTGGTGGTAGAAATGGAAATGTAGTGGTAAGTTTCCCAGCGGAAAGTGAGAAGGATGTGATTATTATCAGCAATAAAGGCACTGCGATTAGGCAAAAAATTAGTGATATTAGGATTATTGGTCGAAATACAAAAGGTGTAACATTGATGAAGACCGCAAATGATGAAAGTGTGGTTAGTGTGGCAAAAGTTGAGAGGGAAGAGGAATTTGAAAATGATGCAGAAGATAGTGGTAATGATGAAAACGGCAGTGGTGAAAGTGGTAATGAATAGTAAAGCGGGGCGAAAATGTGATATGCGTGAAGTGGGGATAAGGTGAGAGATTTCTCATCAAATAATGTTCTCTCTTAGAAATATCAATCTGCAGAAAGGCAATATACTCGTCATTTATTATTTAATCATAATTTTACCTCCTTATTTTTTTTATTTGCCATTTGAAATAATAAACCATTATAATCATAAGGCAAATTACTACAATTATAATGGTGGGAAATACAAACCATTTTAATTCTATTATGGTGTCACATATTTTTTCCACAATATCACAAGTTTTAATGACTGTGAACCAATTAGAGGGAATGAGTTTAGTCACAATGAGTGTAAGAAATGTCATTTAACCTCCTTTGGTCAATAATTCTAATATACTATTTACATCGGTTTTAATGATGAATATATCCTCTGTATTTCTTTGAATTTGTTTTATGGTATTTTGTTGCACGCTTTCTATTGTGGTTAATCTATTATCTTGTTCGCGGTCTTTTTTTTCCTCACGAGCATTATGTTTTCCGATAATACGAATAAGCATTTTAATATTGTTGCCACATAAATATTTTATGACAAGTAAAATAACTATAATGCCTATAAGCCAATGGGGTAAGTATTTAAGAACTTCGATAAAGAAATATGTATCAAATGAAATCATAAAAATAATTATAAAAATATTGTTAATAATAGTAACTAAAATAATTATAAATCATTATTAATAATTATGGAAGTACAAAAAGAAAATAAATAATTATTAATATTTAATTAAATGAACTTGCTTTTTTTTTTTTGTGATAATATTGATTATGTTTAATAAATTATAGGAAATAATTATGACAGATGCAGTAGTAGTATCACCCGTTTTAGAGGAAAGAAGAGCGCTTATTGATAAACTTCG
>JAITOR010000043.1 GCA_031289855.1 Rickettsiales bacterium | reverse complement strand
CTCCTAAAAATGCATTACTAAATGCAATTCCAGCCATTGTGGCAGCATAATGTATTTGTTCACAAGCAAATTCATCCTTTTCATTTACAGATTTAACTAAATATTTAAACAATAATTGTAATGACTCGATAGCAATTCCATCAGTAAATGGTGATGCCATTACGGAAATGTATGCTTCCAAATTATGAGTTATGGCATCAATACCGCTGGCAGATGCGATAAATTTAGGCATTGTCATCACATGTGCTGGATCAATAATTGCAACACTTGGTGTAAAAATGTAATCAGCCAATGGATATTTAATGTTTGTTTCATCATCAGTGATAACGGTGAATGGTGTAACTTCACTTCCAGTGCCTGATGTGGTTGGAATACATACCAAATTAGCCAATTTACCAAGTTCAGGTAATGTAAAAATTCGTTTTTTAATATCCATAAATCTCATTGCAACATCCTTGAAGTCAGCCTCTGGCTGTTCATAGAAGAACCAAATTAATTTCGCAGTATCAAGGGCAGAACCGCCACCAAGTGCAATAATTATATCAGGTTTAAAACTATTAACCTGTGCCATAGCACCTTTTACCATTGATAATTTAGGATCTGGTTGAACTCCAGAAAATATATTGAATTGTGTTCCAGTATTTTGTAAAGTCTTGATTATCGGGTCTAATTTACCTAAATCAATGTAAACTTGTTCCGTTACAATTAATGCTCGTTTTTTGCCTTGTGCAGCCTCAGCCACCGCATAATCAGTGCAACCTTTTTTAAAGTATATTTTAGGTGGCACTCTAAACCACAACATATTTTCTTCTCTCATAGCAACCGATTTAATATTAATAAGATTTTTAATTCCAACATTTCCACTAAATGAATTTTTACCCCATGAACCGCATCCCAAAGTTAAAGATGGTTCTAAGCGGAAATTATATAAATCACCGATTCCACCAAATGAGGATGGAGTATTGATTAAAATTCTACCAGTATTCATTTTAATTCCAAAAAACCTAACTCTTTCAGCGTCTTGTTGATTTGTGTAAAGTATAGATGTATGACCTGCGCCTCCATCATTTACAAGTGTGTATGCTTTTTCTACTGCATCCTCAAAGTCTTTTGCTTTGAAAAATCCTAAAATTGGAGATAATTTTTCTTTTGTGAATGGACCATGATCGTCAACTTTGCTTGCTTCAGCGATTAAAATTTTTGTTTTTTCTGGCACTTTAAAACCTGCACTTTCAGCAATTTTATAAGCAGGTTGTCCTACCATTGCGGCATTTAATGCACCTTTTTCATTAAACATAAATTTTGCCAATAAAGGTTTTTCTTTGTCATTTACAAAATAACATCCTCTTTTAATAAATTCCTGCTTAACTTCTTCATACTTGCTTTCGACAACTACAACTGATTGCTCGCTGGCGCAAATCATGCCATTATCAAATGTTTTTGATTGAATGATTGAAGATACGGCCATTAATATATCTGCTGTCTCATCAATTACAGCAGGAGAATTACCAGCACCAACTCCTATGGCAGGTTTGCCACAACTATAAGCGGCTTTTACCATTCCTGGTCCACCAGTTGCTAAAATAGTGTCTACATCAGCATGTGCCATTAATGCGCCAGATAATTCAATGGTTGGTTCATCTATCCATGCAATTAAATTGTCAGGAGCACCAGCTTTTTTTGCTGCTTCAGCTACAATTTTTAATGCAGCTATGGTGCAATTTTTTGCCCTTGGATGTGGTGAAAAAAACATTGCATTTCGTGTTTTTAATGCTATTAAACACTTGAAAATAGCCGTTGCAGTTGGGTTAGTGGTGGGAATAACACAAGCAATAATTCCAATTGGAGATGCTATTTTAATCATTCCATTAACCAAATCTTCTTCAATTATATCACAAGTTTTTTCATTTTTGTATTTGTTGTATATATACTCCGCTGCAAAGTGATTTTTAATAATTTTATCTTCTACGACACCCATTCCTGTTTCCTCTACTGCCATTTTTGCAAGTGGAATTCTGTGGACATTTGCCAAGAGTGCTGTTCGTCTAAAAATTGCATCCACCTGTTTCTGTGTAAAGGTTGCATACAATCTTTGCGCCTCTTTCACTTGTTGCATTTTTGCATCAAGACTTTCAAGGGAGTTAATTATGATAGTTTCATCTTTTTTTGCCATATTTGCTCCAAAAAATTAGTTATTATGATTATATTGTATATTGTATTAAAATGATTTTGTCAATATTAAATATATTTATTAATTTGTGAACCGCAGGATAAGTGAAAAACTCTAACCATTATAAGATGATATGCCAATAAATATAAAAATAAAAAAAATAATTTGACATTTAATAATGAATTATATACTATCTTATATAGAAGGCGGTATAGAATTAATATTTTATATGCGAGAATAAAAAGGAGAACTATTTTACAAAACGATTTTACTGCAAAGTTACCTCAAAACGGGAAGGAACTTGTTCTATTTATAGCAATTATATCAATCTTATCGGTTAATACCATTGCTCCACTTATTACATTTTTTGAATTTGAATTTTCATTTTTTGTGTATAAGGATGTATTAAAAATTATTCCATCCATATGGTTGAGTGTTGTTGTCTGTGTTTTATTGACTTTTAAACCTTCTGAATTTCTTACAGATAAAATTACCGAAAAAAACGATAGTTTTAAAGCAAAAATGACCGCTAATATTTTAATGACTGTATTTTTAATGTCCATATTAATGACTATTGTTGGAACCTGGATTGGTGCTCGCCATTTTAGTTTGGAACCGATTACACATTTTTTTTATAAATGGCCACGGAATTTCGCAATCTCTTTTGCGATAGAAAGTTTGTTTGCACAACCGATAGCAAGATTTTTTATATTTAAACTTCATCAATTAAAGAATAAATAAAACAAGTTAAGTTTTTTTGTTTTATTGTTATTTTCTACATGTGTCCAACTTTTTTGCTGATGAAATATTTTTGAATTATTTACCCAATCGTTCATTTTTTTAAAAATATAAATACTTTTTGTACTTCCCTAATTGCATTTTATATGTAATAATTATATCATAATTATGTAAGGGCATATGAATAACAACGTACGAAACGATATTGCTTTTAAAAACTTAATGGCAATTTTAACCAAAAGAGAAATATATTTTTAATATTTGATTTTTAAATATAAAGCAAATATTATCATTTTATGATTGGAAAATTAAAAGGACTTATTGATGGTATTTTTGATGACTATTTAATATTAGATGTAAATGGTGTTGGATATAGAATTTTTTGTAGTGTAAGGGTATTAGAAAATAATAAAATTGGTGATATTTTAACACTCTTGATTAATACTATTGTGAGGGAAGATGCTATTTTGTTATTTGGTTTTGGGGATGATAATGAAAAATTTTGGTTCGATGTTTTGTGCAATGTGAGTGGGGTTGGTAGCAAAACTGCCTTAAAAATACTGGGTTCAATGTCAGCAAATGAAATGTTGAGGGCAGTGGATAGCGATGATGCGAAACAATTTTGCAAAGTTCCCGGAATTGGACAGGCGAGTGCTAATAAAATACTTGTGGAACTAAAAAATAAGAGGAAAAAACTTATTGGAAGTGGGGATGGTGGAGACATGACATCAATAACAGTTATGACAAAAAAAAATGGAATAGTTAGAGATGCATTGTCTGCTCTTGAGAATCTTGGATATCAAAAAAATATATGTGTCAACATTATAAATGAAATAGTAAATGAGAGAGAAGATATCGTGTTGGAGAGTTTGATTACAGAGGCTTTAAAGAGATTAAATAATTTTTAACCATATATGAATGATAAAATTGTTATAATTTCAGGACCAACTGCAAGTGGAAAAACCGCTTTTGCGATAGATTATGCCTTAAAAAATAATGGTGTAATCATAAATGCAGATTCGCGACAAATATTCAAATGGTTGCCAATTTTATCGGCTCAACCAACTGATTATGAAAAAAAACAAGTCAAACATGTTTTGTATGATTATTTGGAACCTACTGACAATATAAGTGTTGGAAAATGGTTGGAATTAGCAAAAATTGAAATTGAACGATGTTTTGCGAGCAATGTATTACCAATTATTGTGGGTGGGACGGGGCTTTATATATCAAAACTTATAGATGGAATGTCTCCAATACCGGAAATTCCCGATGATTTAAGGGCAAAAACTATTGCACTTTTTGAAACAATGGGTTATGACGAGTTTAGAAAAAAAGCAGAGCAAATAGATTTTGATTTTGTCAGCAGGCTAAATGCAAACGACAAACAACGATTAATGCGAGTTGTGGAGGTGTATGACCTATGCGGCTTAACAATTACTGAGTTGCAAAAACAACCAAATAGATTGATGTTTCCAGTGAAGACTTTTTATCACATAAATATTAATCCACCAAAGGAAAAGGTGTATGATAATTGTAAAAATAGGTTTGAAAAAATGCTTGAAATTGGAGCGCTGAACGAGGTGCGAGAGTTTAAAAAATACAATGTAGCGACAAATACAATTGGTTATAATGAGTGTTTGTTATATATCGAGGGAGTCATAACCAAAAAAGATCTAATAGAAAATGTAACAAAAATTACAAGAAAATATGCCAAAAGGCAATATACCTGGTTTAATCATCAATTTAAGAATTTTGATGAAAGAATTTAAACTTTTTCTATTTTACTTCTGTTTCCATTTCCATCTCCAATTCCAATGCATCATCCTTACCGTCAAATTCAAACAATAAATTCTTTTTTATATTTTTTTTCCCTACTAAATTCATCATATCTTGTGCTTTTTTTAATGCATTTCCATGTCCAGTACTAATCACTCCAACCGCATTATTGTATGCTTTTTGGGCTGATTGTAAATTTTTTTCAATATCGGTCATATTTTTAGTGAAATCTGCTATTTTTTCATAAATACCTTGGGCTAATTCAATGATTTTTGTTATATTTTTGTTTTGTTTTTCAACATTTCGTAAACCGATAATCATTTTTAATACTGACAATAATGATGATTTTGTCACAATTGCTATATTTTTATCCATAGCATACTTAATTATATCTTTATTTTCCTTTTGCGAATATTTCACCAAGTCTAAATAGGCACCTTCAAGTGGTAAAAATACAATTATGAATTCATAGCTTTTTGCTAAATTTTCATAGTTTTTACGACTGATATCATCTATTTGAGATTTAACATTATTGTAGTAATCTGACAAGCATTTTTCCTCATTAGTTATACAATATTTTTCATAATTTTCATAAGAAAATTTAACATCAATTATTAAATTTTTATCATTCGTTAAATGTATTACATAATCAGGTCTATATTTTCCATTATCCGTATTTTCACTTTTTTCTTTTTCATAGTCAATGCCTTCATTTAATCCCATCATATTTAATATATTTTCCAATTCCCATTCTCCAAATTGTCCCTGTGTTTTTGAACTGCCCTTAAATATATTTGTAAAATTAGTAGTTGCCTCTGTTAACTTATAGTTATTGTTGTCAACTTCTTTCATTTGTTTTTTTACATTTTCTATTTCTTTTTGTAATGGCTCTAAAATTATATTCAAACTTTGTTTTTGTTGTTTATCAAAAGTTTCAGATTGTTTTTGTATAATATCAGTTGAAATGTTTTTGAATTTTTCCTGCAATTTTTGCTCCAACTCTTGTATTGCTTTCTCTCGTTCATCAACATTTGCTTCTAACTTCGCTATAGTTTTGTTTAATTCGTTTATTTGTTTATTTTCACATTCCAACTGAATTACTCTTTCTTTTGTGCTTTTTGCCGTTTCTTTATTCCTTTCATTTTCAAGTTGCATTTTATTGTATTTTATGAAAAAATAACCGCCAACACAAATACCAACAAAACCTAATGCATATTCCATATCAATTAAAATATTCGTTTAACCATGTCACTGGTTTTAAATTTTTGTACAACGTTTTTTTCCATTTTTTTTGCTCCAACCATTCACCTTTAATGGCTTCATTGGGACGAGGATGTCCGTGAAAACACAAAATTTTAACATTTTTATCAGGTTTTTTCGCCATCAAAAATCGTCTTAAAAACCATTTTGGCAAACAATGAAATTTAAAACTACAAAACCATTGAGTTGGAAAAAAATTTAATTTTCCATATTTTTCAATAATTTTTGCAGATAAATATTCTTGTGCTGTATTTCCATATTGTTTTAAAATTTCCAATCTATTTTCATCATAGTATTTTTCAATATATCCCAATGTGCCAACCATAAAAGAATAGCAAGTGGCCTGTCCTATATTTTGATTTTTTTTGTTCCAATTTTCAATTATATAAAAATTTTCACTCTGTGGATAATTAAATAAATCATCGAGATTGCCAGTAATAGCAATATCTAAATCAAAAAAGAATACTCTTTGTCCCTGCAAATCAGCAAGTTCATCATTGCACAAACCAACTTCTTTTGTGTAAATATCAATCTTTTTTATTGAATTTCTTTTTTCATTCAACGGATAAATTTTTATATCAGGCAAAATACCTTTCGCATTTTCGGTAAAACAATAAAAATTAAAGGGTAAACTGGTGTTTTTTTTAATCATGTTGTAAAGCCTGTTCACATCAATTTCAGTATAAACCTTATCTCCCCACTTAATACAAATTATATTTATCATATTTGTAGTATAAATAATAAATATTAAAATATCAATTAAATTTACAACAAGTTTTTCACCACAATAAAATCTTACATTCATTTCACTATTTCTTGGTTACTTTTTAATCTATAAAATAAAACAATACATCATCATTAAAGATTTTCAAACAAGTATTTCTGCCACTTACACTATATGATATAATACACGAATACATTAAAAAGTAAAAAAATAATTTTTTACTTGATTTTTTAAAACATATGTTATACATTTGTGAAAGATATTAAAAAATTCAGGTTGTGTTATGAAAATTGTAGGTTCAATTAAAAATCTTAAAAAAAGAGATAAGAATTGTAAGGTTGTAAGGAGAAAAAAAATGAAAGGTGACGGAAAGGGTTTGAAGTCAGTTTTAGTTATTATAAATAAGAAAAATCCAAGATTTAAAGCATCGCAAGGTTAATATATGGCAAAAGATATTTGTTGTTCTTTTTGTGGAAAAGAAGCGAGTGAAGTAAAAAAGGTAGTATCTGGTGGAGGAGGTATTGCAATATGTAATGAATGCATCGAAATGTGCAATATTGTTATTAAAAAAGCGGAAGAAGATAGCAAAACAAAAATAACTTATAACAAAAAAAATCTTAAACCGAAAGACATTTTGAAGACATTGAATGAATATGTTATAGGGCAAGATAAGGTGAAAAAAACTTTATCCGTAGCTGTATACAATCATTTCAAGAGAATAAATGGTGAAATTAAAAATGATGTGGAAATTACAAAATCTAACATTTTACTTATCGGTGCTACAGGTAGCGGTAAAACATTGATGGCACAGACATTAGCCAAGACTCTTGATGTGCCTTTCGCAATATCTGATGCCACAACTCTTACACAGGCTGGATATGTGGGTGAGGATGTTGAAAATATACTTCTTCGTCTTATACAAAATGCCGATATGGATATAAAAAAGGCTGAAAAAGGTATAATTTTCATTGATGAAATTGATAAAATTGGACGAAAGGGTGAAAATATGTCTATTACAAGGGATGTTAGTGGTGAGGGTGTGCAACAAGCATTGTTAAAGTTGATTGAGGGTACAACTTCTAATGTGCCAGCTCAAGGTGGTCGTAAACATCCAAATGGTGAAATGTATAAAATTGATACAACAAATATATTGTTTGTGTGTGGTGGTGCCTTTGAAGGTATTGAAAAAATCATAATGGAACGAACAAGGGATACAAGCATAGGTTTTAATGCGAAGGTTAAAAGTGATAAAGATGAAAAGGCAAAGAAAGAATTATTAAATTCTATTGAAACGGAAGATTTAATTAAATTCGGGCTAATTCCAGAGTTAGTGGGTCGTTTGCCAATTGTGGCTGTGACTGATGATTTGGATGAAGAAAGTTTAATAAAAATTTTGACAGAACCTAAAAATGCAGTGGTCAAACAATATAAAGCAATTTTTGAAAGCGAGGGTGTGGAGTTGGAATTTGAAAGAGAAGCCTTGATTGAAATAGCAAAAAAGGCAATTAAACGAAAAACTGGTGCAAGAGGTTTGAGAGCGATTGTTGAAAACACATTGCTTGATGTAATGTTTTCCATTCCAAGTGAAAAAAATATAAAAAAAGTCATAGTAAATAAAGATGGTATAGAAAATAGTGAAAAAATTGAAATTATTAAAAAATGATGTTAAACACGAGGTATATTTATAAAACTGCTCATGGGAAAATGCATAGTGATATTCTTGATAGTGTTGTGAACGATTTTTATGACGGCCAATTTAATATTTTAATATCCACTTCAATTGTTGAAAGCGGTCTTGATATTCCTGATGCTAACACAATAATTGTATATCGTGCAAATATGTTTGGGTTGTCACAATTACATCAATTGAGAGGTAGAGTGGGACGAGGTGAAATTAAAGGTTTTGCCTATCTTTTTACAAATCCTGTTGAGGCCATTAGTGAAAATGCCGTAAAAAGATTGCAGGCGATACAAGACAATCAAGAAATAGGTTCTGGTTTTGCCATTTCAAGTAGCGATATGGATATAAGGGGCAGTGGGAATTTAATCGGTGATGAGCAATCTGGACATATTAGAGGCATTGGAGTAGAATTATATAATCAAATATTGGCTGAAGAGGTGGCAAAGGCAAAGGAAAATTACAAGAGTGAAAATTTTGACTTTACGCCAGATGTTAAATTAAATATATCAACAAGCATTGGAAAATATATAACTGATACGAGTAGTAGATTATATTATTATAGAAAAATAAATAGTTTAAGGGAAAAAGTTTTGGATGAGTTGGATGAAAAATTTGGCAAGCCACCACAAGAAATTCACAACTTAATTGAAATTACAAAAATAAAAGAAGTGTGTAAAAAGAAAAAAATAATTTCGTTAGAATATGATGGAAATTTGAATATTAGTTTTTATGATAATGTTTATAAAAATCCAGATTTATTACTAAAATTTGTAAAAGAAAAAAAAGCAAAGTTTTTAAATCAAAATGTGATTGGGTTTTTTATTGACAAAAAAGATTTGATTAAAGAAACCTATAGAGTGTTGGAAATGTTGTGATTTACACTAAATTGTTTTTTAATTTTAATTTTTCAATTTTTTTGTCAATTTTTCTAATTTCTTTATCCAACATGATTTTTTTTTCAATATTCTTTTCATTTTTCCCATCATTTTTTAAATTGATTTTTTCAATTTCCATTTGACATATAAAAATGTAGTCACCACTTTTTTCTTCTTCCCAATCATCTTTTATCTGTAAATATTCTTTTTGTTCCTGTATTAATATAATTCTATTTTCAATGTTGTCAAAAATTTCCGCACACCTTCCATTTGTAAAACTATCGATATTTAAACCACATTTTTCAATTAACGAAGGAAATTTTGCTACTTTTTCACATATTTGTTTTTCATACATTTCCACAATATCCACACTACCACTTCTTGCCATAATGTCAGTGGTTTTATGCTTCGGCTGTTTGTTTTTTCTCTTTTCAAGTATAAAATCCCACATTTTGTCTTTATACTCCCTTTTAATTTCATTTTTTAATTTCAAATCTTCAATTAAATCGGTTATTTTTGTCAATTTATCTTCGACAATGGCACGATTTTCCGGAATTTTGAGTTCTAAATTTTTCGTTTCATTCATCCATATAAATTCACTAATTGGAATGGAGTTTTTCAACAAATTTAAAAAAGCATCCTTACCATTTTTTCTCACAAAGTCATCCGGGTCCTTTTCATTTGATAGGAAGGCAAAGTTTATTTCTTTGTTAGTTTTTATAATTGGAAGCACCATTTTTGACAAACGAACCATTGCTTTTTGTCCTGCACCATCACCATCAAAACAGACTATTATTTTATCAGTTGTTCGCCATAATTCTGTAATTTGTTCCTTTGTAATTCCAGTTCCCATAGGTGCAACAACATTCTCAATTCCGTTAATTGCAAGTGATATGGCATCCATATTTCCCTCCACTAATATTCCATACCCACCATCATAAATGGATTTTCTTGCAAAATAGTAATTAAAAAGTGTGTTTCCTTTCGTAAAAATTTTAGTTTCCGGACTATTAAGATATTTTGGAATTCCATCATTTTCCAATGTTCTACCTTGAAATGCTATTACTTTTCCACTTTTATTCAATATGGGAAACATCAAACGATTTCTAAATTTATCATATTTTTTTTTATCATTTTTTTCAATGACCACACCGGATTTTAACAAATCTTGTTCTTCATACCCTTTGTCCTTCATGTGGTTTAAAAAAACATGATAATCATTTGGAGCATAACCTATCCTAAATTTTTTAATATTTTCCAATGTTAAGCCTCTTTTTTTCGCATAGATGATACCATCTGTATTCTTTATAATCGTGCTTTCAAAGAACACACAATCATCTTCATTGATTTTTAATAGTAATTCTATTTCATCAACTTCTTCCTTTTTCCTTTCCTTCTCAATTTTTGGAAGTGGAACATTGTATGAGTTTGCAATATACTCAATCGTTTCTTTAAAATTCAAATGTTCGTGTTCCATGACGAAGCTAAAAATATCACCACCTTTGCCGCAACCAAAGCATTTGTATATCCCCATGTCATCATTTACATTAAATGATGGAGTTTTTTCTGCATGAAAGGGGCAACAGGCTTTGTATACTCTACCACCCGTCCTTTTTAAGGGGATAAATCGTCCAATTAATGATGAAATTGGAATTGTATTTTTTAATTCATTTACAAAAGAGTCTGGATACATATTTTAAGTCTATAAGAAAAAATTAAAAAACAAACTATATTTTTTCATTGCTATCCTTTTAACATTTCCTCATTATTTTTCATGTTTTCTTCATATTATTATCCTCCTATATTTTATTTATATTATACAACATAACCATAAAGAGCGGAAGTACATAATAAAAATTAACTAATGCAAAATTAATATTACACTATGTCTATATTTTTATTTTTAAGCCACATTTTTTACCTATTAGAACTATGTTTTCGAAAAATTT
>JAITOR010000062.1 GCA_031289855.1 Rickettsiales bacterium | reverse complement strand
CAAGTGGATGATCTTATCGAAGAAAAAATAGATGATTCAATTTCATTTTAGTTTATGATAGAATTAAAAGTTAAAAAGATAACAAGTGATGCAAGGATGCCTGAACAAGCACATCAGGGAGATTTATTTGATGTGTTTGTTAATGAAGATGCAAACTTAAATAGTTATGAGGCAAAAATAGTTAAATTAGGGATTGCTCTCGATATTCCGTCTGGATATAGGGTTAAACTTTTTGCAAGAAGTAGTTTGAGTATCAAAAAAAAGATTATTGTCAGCAATAGTGTTGGTATCATCGACAGCAATTACAAAGATGAATTGGGGTTGATTTGTCATACATTGCCAACCAATAAAATGGAAAATAATGTAGTTGATGTAAAAAAAGGTGATAAAATCGCACAATTGCAATTGGAAAAAATTGTTGATTGTAGAATTGCGGAAGTAACTAATTTAGACATTTCAAACGATAGAGGAGGAGGTTTTGGTTCAACTGATAAAAAACAATAATATAAAAATGTAATGTAAAACAAAAAAACACGAAAATATAAGGAAATGTCTTATTGTGTGATAATTTTTCCATCCACAATATTTATGACTTTATTTCCAATTTTTGCCAACTCTTGACTATGAGTCACAATTATAATTGTAATTTTTTGTTCTTTATTTAAAGTTAAAAGTAATTCCTTAATTTCTTCACTTCTTTTGCTATCCAAATTACCAGTTGGTTCATCAGCAATTAAAATTGAAGGATTATTTATCAAAGCCCTCGCAATGGCAACTCTTTGCATTTCTCCTCCAGACAATTCATTTGGCAAATGATTTTCTCTATGAGAAATTCCCAACATTTCTAAAATTTGTTTTAAATTTTTTTCATTATTTTTGTAACTCTTTTGAAATACGGCAGGAAGCAATACATTTTCCTTAACCGATAATGTTGGAATCAAAAAGAATTTTTGAAAAATATATCCAAAAAACTTTCTTCTCACTTTTGTCAATTCCACTTCATTTAATTCTTTATTTATCCTTTGTCCGTCAATAATTAAATCACCATCCGTTGGATTATCCAAACAACCCAATATATTTACAAGTGTTGTTTTACCGCTACCTGATGGACCTACCACAGACACTACATCACCTGTCTCAATGCCAATATTTATGTTATCCAAAGCGGTGATTTTTTCACTACCTCTTGTGTAAATTTTTGTTAAATTCCTTGTTTCAATTATATTAGACATAAAACATATAGTAATATGTAGAATATTATTTGCAAATATTTATTTTAATTATAATATAATTAATTATATAACAACCTTGTTTTTTATGAAAATAGATAGTATTGAAATTGGAAAAAAGGCACCAGATGAAGTAAATGTAATTATTGAAAATTCTGCAAATGCTTTGCCCGTAAAATATGAATTAGACAAAGAAAGTGGAGCTTTATTTGTGGATAGATTTATAGCCACTCCAATGCACTATCCGTGCAATTATGGTTTTATTCCAAATACTTTAAGTGATGATGGCGATCCAGCTGATGTGTTGGTTATTAGTGAATTTCCCATACAACCGGGAGCAGTAATTCCAGCAAAAGTTATTGGTGTATTAATAATGGAAGATGAAAAGGGTGTGGATGAAAAATTGCTTGCTGTGCCAACAGTAAAAATGAATAGTGAATACTCACATTATAATGAATTAACTGATATACCAGAAGTTTTATTAAATAAGGTTAAACATTTTTTTGAACATTACAAGGAATTGGAAAAAGGTAAATGGGTAAAAGTTACCGGTTTTAGACCTGCTGCTGATGCTAAAAAAATAATTCTTGAAGCAATAGAAAGAAAAAATAAAGCAAAATAAGATGAAAATAGTGACTTGGAATGTAAATTCCATAAGAAGTAGAATACCACATTTAATGAATTTCATAAAAAATGAAAATCCTGATGTTGTTTTATTGCAGGAATTAAAATGTACAAACGACCAATTTCCTTTTTTTGAATTTGAAACGATGGGGTATAATATTGAAGTTTTTGGACAAAAGGGGTCAAATGGTGTGGCTATTTTCTCAAAATTTAGATTAGAAGAAATTAAAAAAGAATATTTCGAAAGTAACGAAAATGAGGCAAGATATATAGAGGGTTGTTTTTGTTATAAAGATGAGTATTATAAGGTTGCTTCAATATATGTTCCAAATGGAGGCGCAAAAGTCAATGATGATATCATGTTGCCAATTACAAAAACTGATACTTTTTGTAAAAAAATGAAATTTTGTGATTTATTGAAAACAAAATTTCTCAATAGCATAAATAGCGGTGAAATAGCCTTTTATGGAGGAGATTACAATGTATGTCCTTCGTTAAATATCGATGTATATTCCGTAAAAAAAGATGGAGAAATTACAAATACAGGGGAAGAACGACAAAAATTTAAGGAATTGTTAGATATAGGAATGTGTGATGTATGGAGACAATTAAATCCGGCATTAAAAGAATATAGTTGGTGGGGATATCGTCCCTCTACAATGTTTGAGAAAAATCAAGGATATAGATTGGATGCAATATTAACCTCATTAAAAACACAAGAAAGAGTGAAAAATGCTTACATTTGCAAATGGTTAAGAGCAGAGGAAAAACCAAGTGATCATGTGGCATTGGTGATGGAAGTTTAACACTACTCTCCTTGTTCTCGAAACATTTGGGTCAAATGCAATGGGCTATGATTTATATAAAATACCAATATATCTGGTTTAAATTCCTTTAACTCCTGTTCTATAAATTTTATACTCATGCAACCATCACCTCTTTCTACTTTTCTACAAAAACTTTTTGGCGTATTATTGTAAGTATTGTATCTTATTCTTAAAGAATTTTTAAAATTACTTTTTAAAAAATTTATCAAACTACCCGAAAAACTTGTGCCATAAATTACAAAATTTTTGTCATAACCATTTTCATAATAAAATTGATATCTTTGATTCATGCCTTTTGTAGAAGTAATAAGTTTTACATTTTTATTATTTTTATTATTGTAAAATTTGTAAATAGTATTAAGGGGGCACTTTTTTATATTTTTACAAGCACTATTTTTTGCGGCTGGTTCATTTTTATTCCATGTAATATCGTAATCATTTTCATTTGATATGTATAAATTAGGGAAATCTTTTTTGATTTCATTCATAAGTTTTTGATAAACCATATAATTTCCTGTATCTGTAGGGTGATGATCGGCTTTTAAATAAAAATGTTGAGCCTGTTGTGAAGATTTTCGCTCATATTGTATCACATCATCAAAAAGACTGATAATTTTGAAATTGATATTTTTTGCCTCCAAATGGTTGTTTATAATTTTATCATTATTATTATTTTCAAGTATATTACTATTAAGCCCCTTGTATCTCCTCATCAAATAATTTTTATCTGGCACCGAAAGAACATAACACTTTATTTTATTTTCATTGCAATAGGATTGCATTTTTATAATGTTATCAGATATTTCATCCAATTGGGCCTGTGATAATTGGATATATGCAGAATTTGGTTGTACACCACCCATCCACTCATCATCTTTAATGGAAATCTTATATTTTATGGTTCGTTTCAACTCCATTAATTTTTCTCTTTTTCTGAACCTATCGCTGAACCATTTGTTGAAATCGTAACCATAGGTATTATTCAAGATGTTTTTTGGTTTGTTTTCCTTATTATTATTATTATATTCTTCGTTTTTTACATTTTTTGGTTTGTTTTCCTTATTATTATTATTATTATTATTATTATTATTATTATTATTATTATTATTATATTCTTCGTTTTTTACTCTAAATGCCACATATCTATTGGCATTTCTATTTTCATTTGGTAATGTCAATATATCTTTTTTATTTATTTTAGATAT
>JAITOR010000038.1 GCA_031289855.1 Rickettsiales bacterium | reverse complement strand
TATAAATAAAGAACGAAAAGGTGAGTTTTTGGGAAAAACCGTTCAAGTCGTGCCCCATGTAACCAATGTAATTAAAGAATTTATTTTGAAAAATAGCAATCAAGTGGATTTTGTATTATGTGAAATAGGTGGAACGGTTGGTGATATTGAAGGTTTACCATACTATGAAAGCATTAGACAATTAGGTTATGATTTTGGACGAGAGAATGTTTGTTACATACATTTAACTTATTTGCCCTACATAAAAATGGCAGAAGAATTAAAAACTAAACCCACTCAACATTCCGTAAAAGCTTTGCAAAATTTGGGTATACAGCCTGATATTTTGTTATGTAGAGCAGATATTGAAATTCCTGATGCTGAATTGACAAAAATTGCCATGTTCTGTAATGTAAAAAAGGAAAGAGTTATTCCCGCAATGAATGCTGACATAAGCATATACGAAGTGCCTTTAAAATACCACGAAGTTGGTCTTGATGTGCAGGTATGCGAATATTTCAAACTCTTTAACAATATGCTCAATTTAAAAGTTTGGGAAAACATTGTTGATAGTATAAAAAATCCACAACATAAGGTTAGAATTGCCGTAGTTGGCAAATATACAGCATTAAAAGAGAGTTACAAATCCGTAATTGAAGCATTAAAGCATGGTGGAATTGCTAATAGGTGTGATGTTGAATTAGTATGGGTAGAAGGTAGAGAAATAAATACTGAAAAAGATTTAAAAATATTGAATAACATAAATGGAATATTGATGACTGGTGGCTTTGGAGAGGATGGAACTGACGGAATGATGTTATGTATAAAATATGCAAGAGAACATAGAATTCCATATTTAGGAATATGTTTTGGAATGCAATTGGCCATAATAGAATTTTGTAGAAATGTTTTGGGTATTAAAAATGCAAGCACAACTGAATTTGGCAAAGAATGTGAACCAATAATTTCCTTAATTACTGAATTTGAAAAAGATGGAAAAAAAGAAACAAGAGATGAAAATGCGGATTTGGGCGGAACAATGCGGTTAGGAAAATATCCTGCATTTTTGAAAACTGGAAGCTTATTGGAAAAAATTTATAAATCTCCACAAATTTATGAAAGACATAGACACAGATATGAATTCAATAACAAATACAGAGAAATTATCGAAAATGCTGGCATGCTTTTTACAGGATATTCTCCAAATGAAAAACTAATGGAATGTATTGAATTAAAGAATCATCCATTTTTTGTTGCCGTACAATATCATCCAGAATTAAAATCAAGACCATTTGCCCCTGCTCCTTTATTTGTCGAGTTTATTAAAGCCAGCATTAAAGGAGGACTTTTAATATAAATATACCACAAGTTAAATCAATTTTGCAAAATTAGTGTTTTAAACAAAGCATTTTTCTATATCTTTTTTTAATCCTTTGAAATCGCTTTTTGAAATGAGACTTTTTGCTATTATTTGATAATCAAATCCATCTTTACATTCCATTTTTCTAAAAATTTCCTTTATTCGTCTTCGATATTTATTTCTAATTACCGCTCGTTTATTGATTTTTTTTGTCACCACTGGTAAAAAACGAATTTTGTCAAGAGTATTACGAGTAAAGATTACAAAAACATATTCACCTTGTATTGTTTTTTCTGCCATTCTTCTACTTTTTAATATATCTTGCCTTGATTTTATTGTTTCAAATTTCATAATAATCCCTTAATTTGTTCTTTATCTATTTTTTTACATTCATTTAATTTATTTACAAAATCAATAATTGTTTCATAATTAGCACTTATTTTTTCTACAATACAATCAATATTGTTGTCGCTCAATTTTAACTGCTTATCATTCAATAATTTTAATAATATTTGTTTTTTAATTTCATCATTATTTATATCAAGTAATTTTATGTTGTAAAAATTTCTAAATCTCGATTGTAAATCAGGCAAAATAAAATTAAAATCATTCAATTTTCTACAACTTGTAATAAGCAAAATTCCATGGTTTGTATTATTAATAAAATGTAACAAATCTTCCTCACTCATTTTTGTGTTTTCAATATCTTCCAATACGAATTTTTCCTTATTAGTTTTAATATTTTTCCATATATTACACATATAAGTTTTGCCACTGCCTTTTTTACCAGTAAGTAAAAAAACATTGTTATTATATAGGCTACCAGACGTTAAAATTTCATATACTATCCTATTTCCATCATGTATGATAAAATTATCTTTATCATATATATTTATTTCATTATCAAAGAAAAAACTTTGTTGCATACATTGATTTATAAAATATTTAAATAAATTTTCAATTTATTGTCCGTCAAATCAACAAAATTTAATATATTGTATAGGCTTTTCAATTTTTCATTTACCATTAAAAGTAAAAAATCTCTATTATTTTTTTCAAAATATTCAAAAGTTCTAATATTATTATATAATTTATAGGTAAAATTTATATTCAAAATATTAAAATTATCCAGATCTTCGTCCTTCAATAAGTGCATAAATGTCTTTTCAAGAAAAATTTTATCAGCATTTTCATCATCCAAATCTATATCCAAGTTATTGTAAGATAAATTCAAAACATTTTCCCGCAATAAAACAAAAAAATTCTCTTCATCCAATGACTTCAAGAAAAATAAAACTTTTTCTATTTTTTTTAATAAATTTTTCTTGTTCAACAAAATGTCTTTGAAAATCAAATCTAAAATAAAGTTGTTTATTTTAAAAAATTTCGTTCGAAAATTTTTCAAAAAAATTATTTGCATTAAAAAAAACAATTGATAAATGGTAATTAAAAAATCATTTTCCACATAACTTAAAGGTAAAGTTTTTACATTTAACATTTTTATAAAAGCATTGGTTTCTCTTATGGTTTGAAAATTTATCTTTTTATCAATATTTAAAATCACTAAATCCGGAAAAAGTAAAAAATTAGTAGAAATAAAATTGACATTTTTTTTAAAAATTTCTCTTACTTTTTCAATATTATTTTTTATACTATTTGTATCAATAATTATTACATCTTTTTTAGTATATCGCAAATGATCCGCAATTTTATTATATTCTTTTGTGTTTAAAATCACTATATCGACGCTCTCAAAAACTTTTTGTATTGAATCTTTATTATAATTTGCAATAATTTTTTCACTATAAAACTCATCCATTTTTTTACTTTCAATATCAAAACCAAAAATAAAATTATCTCGTGGCATTCTTTTAATAATCTCCTTCGTTAAATCGTCCAATCCAATAAATAATATTTTATACATTGACAAATAAAAATTTTGTTTTATTAATTATAAAAACAATGTATTCAATATGTTTAAAAAAGTCAATGATTTTTTTTCAAAGTTTAAAGGTGAATCTTTAAATTTGTATGATAAAGCAAAGGAATTCATAAAGGAAACTAAGATTAAGTGGGATAATTTATATCAAACTAATATGGAAACTGGAATGGAGCACTTCAAATCTGGGCATTTATATGATGCAAGATTCAGATTTTGGTTTATACAAAAATTTTTATCAAAAGAAAGTGAACCTTTGTACTATTACGGATATTGTTTAATTCTTTCAAATGAGATTGAAAAAGGAAAGTTTGTGTTAGAAAAAATTTTTTCTCAATACCCAATGGCAGAAAATTTATTAAAAAGAGTAAACAACGATGAAACGAAGAATATTATTGAGGAGTATAATTCTGTTTTTGGTAATAAATAGTTTTGTATATGCGATAGATGAAAGTTTTTATGTTTTGGATAGCGATATTCCTAATGTTATTGTGTATGACCCCGCAGAAAAAGTCAATAGAACTATTTTAGATATCAATTTATTTCTTTTAGATTGGGTAGGAAAACCCGTAAATACTGGATATACGACTCTAACAAATTATGGCGTTAGAAATAGTGTAAGTAACTTTTTTAAAAACTTTTCAATGCCATTTGCAACCATAAATTACTTATTGCAAGGCGATATTAATAATGCTTCAAAAAGTCTACATTCATTTTTAATAAATTCAGTATTTGGAGTTGTTGGATTGTTCGATGTTGCTGATGACAATGTTAGAGTTACGCATTTGTCAATAACACTTGGAAAATATGGTGTGCCAGCAGGTCCATACATTATGTTACCATTGCTGGGACCTAATAATTTAAGGGGTGTTGTAAGTGATGTGGTAGAATTTATTTTTGACCCATTTGGATTTAATGCAACAAATTTAGGTTACAATATATTTGCGAAAAAACAAATGAACTATATTGGATATGGAATTACTACAACAAACGGAGTGAAACAAATTAATTTTGTTATTGATGGATATTATGATATGATACAAAGTAGTTTTGACAACTATATATTTATTAGAGATGCATACAAGCAATTGGAAGACAATCAAATAAATAAATAAAAATTATACAGAATATACAATATTTAATTTTTTTGCAAATTATATTTACTATTTTATAGTTCAATTAGTGTTTAATTTATTTCTAAATTGCTGAACACTTTAAATATTAACGCTAAAAGGAGTTTTATGACTGAAAATTACAGTTCCGCTGAATATGTATCTGTGGGACATCCAGACAGAATTGCTGATTCTGTTTCAAATGGTGTTTTATTACACTTATTGCAAACTGCGAAAGACCCAAGAAGTGTCCGTGGTGGCATTGAAGTTCAAAATGCTTGGACAAAAGGTATTACTTATTTTTCCATCGCTGGAGAGTTGAAATCCGATGTTTATAATGAACAAAATAGAGTTTCCAATGAAGTTTTATATAAAATTGTGGAGGATTCTTTGCATTTTATAGGTTATGATACATCAGAATATAGGGCTAAATTTACAAAAGATGAAGCGGTGCAAAAGGAATATGTGAAGGTTAATAATTATTTAAACATACAGGCCTCACATATCGCATTGGCAACAGATAAAGTGCGAACCGGAGATCAAGGAATTTACTGGGGATATGCCGTAAATGAATCTTCAACCTATGAATCTTTGCCACTGTTTACTGCAAAACGAATAAATGGAGAAGTTTATAATTTTGCTTTAAAATCAAAAAGTTACGGAATTGATATAAAAACACAGGCCACTTTCAAATACATAAATGATAAACCTGTGGAATTAACTCATTTTGTGCTTGCTTTGCCAACTTCAACAATAAATCCAGTAAATGCAAATTACAGGGATGAATTGATAGAATTTGTAAAAAATAATTTAAAAAAAATCTTACCAGCGAATATAAAATATGATAATATAAAATGGTATATAAATTCAACTGGCGATTGGACTGGAACACATGGAAGTATTGCGGATGCCGGAACCACAGGCCGAAAATTAAGTGTTGTTTCAACTGGTGGACATCGTTTAGGCGGTGGAAATATGCAGGCAAAAGATGCCACAAAAAGCGATGTATCGGCAAATCTGTATGCAAGATATTTGGCCAAAAATATAGTAAAATCAGGATTTGCTGATAGTGCTGAGGTTGGATTAGCAACATCCATTGGACTGAATCATCTATTTGGATTAGAAATCCACCTATTAAAAAATGGTAAAGAAGACAATATATTGGCAAATAAAATTGCAGAATATATCAAAAAAACTCCTGAATACAATAACTATCAAACATTAATCGAAAAAGTTGGAGCATTTGGAACGAGGGAATTGCCGGCACCTAATTCTGTTGTTGGTGTATTTGGAGATGAGAAATTGGCATTTGAAAAATTAGATTTTGCAATTCAATTATAAAGTTTAATTGATATTTGCAATGTCAATATTTTATCTAATATTTTCTCAAAACATATTCGTGTCGAGTTCTATCGGTAGAAACACAAAATTGGAATTGTGTGCCATTGTGCTAAAAAGTCAGATAATATAATGTATAATTTTGCATAATTTCTTGTGTCTTTTAACACTCTTTGTGCATTTTGGTTCAGATATATGAAATCTCAATATTTCTTTCATTTTTTGCTGGATAGCAACATTTAAAAACATTTTCCTTTCCCATAAAAAAAACTTTTCCACCACATACGCTGGATTTACAATAATATAAAAATAAATCGTTTTTTGTTTAAAAAAAATACACACAATAATATTATATAGTAAAGCACTATGTAATCACCCTCCTCCCCCCGAAGGAGGATGATTACATAGTGCTTCACAACATATCTTCACAATCTATTTATTTATCGAACAACATATTAATTCATTGAATAATATTATATAATAATAATTATTTTATCATCCAATCAAATATGTTTTCAATTAATATTTATATGTTGATAATCAGTATATATCTTATTATATAACAATAAAACCAAATACGCAAATTAATTTATATTATTGTCATGAATTAATATATCATTCAGGATTCTTAAAATTTGTTCATAATTATTATTTCTTGATATTGTGTTTAATAGTTTATAAAGATTAACCATTTCATCTCTATAAATTAATTTCTTCAAGCACTCTCCTTCCAGATTCAATTTATACTTATCTACTTTTTTACAAATATCCTTACTTTGTCATTCGCCTTATTTTATTATTTCTTGAAAAAACTTTTTATTTCTCGTTCAATACCAAAAACAAACTTTGATTTCTCTGTTAGTTTTTTCTTAACTGCCTTTTTATTAACTAAATCAAAAAACACCTCTCTACTAATTTTTCAGTTATTTCAGTAAACTCTTTTTTCAATTTTGTTAATTTTATCCAAATCCAATGTCATATCATTAGATTTTATACCTTTAAATCACCGGTCTAATGCCCCCATAAACCAGTTTTCATTGGTCTAATAAATCCCGTTATTTCTCCTATATTAACACCTTTCAAAACTATATCATTGCTTTCATAAGATATACCTCTACTGATAGGATGATAAAACAATTTGATTTGAGCAGCCATTTATATTCAGATATTATGATGATGCTGCCCCGTACAATTCTGTATATTTTTCTATAAACTCTAAAAACGATTCGCATACCTATTAAATAAACGATTGGTTCCATACATTTTTAACAATCTTTCGACTTCTTTAATTATATCAGGAATTTTTATTTCCAATTTTTTTGTCTTTTAATATTTCCATAAAATACCTGTATTCCAACCCATAAATACATATTCAACATACATTATTTGCTAACCAGATTAAATGTTCCTTTCGTTGGTTCTGAGTTAATTTTGAATAAAACATTAGATACTAGAAGGTTTTTTGATATTGCCCCCCCGGACGAAATATCTGTTGTTTTTGAACTTGTGTAAAATAATCCGGATTCAATTTTAATTTCTTTGATGTTTACAATATCGATTTTTTATACCTTTGTAACCTCTCTCTCTGGGCTGACGAAGTTAAATTTAATAAATTTCATAAAAATAATAATTTATAATACTATAACTTTCATCATAAGTGGTCAAAAGATAAAAAGCAAATAAAAAGATAAAAACAATGGTTTAATCAAA
>JAITOR010000029.1 GCA_031289855.1 Rickettsiales bacterium | reverse complement strand
TTTATCTTGTTATTTTTTATATTTGCACTATATATTAATCAGTAATAAAATTTATTTGTATGACAGAAAAAACAGAAAATTATGAATTTGGGGTTGAAATTAAAAAAATACTTAAACTAATGATACATTCTCTATATACAAACAAGGATGTGGCTATTCGTGAGTTGATTTCAAACGCCAGTGATGCTTGTGATAAAATAAGATATAAGGCCACACAAGATGATACTTTGTGGGAAAATGATAAGGAATTGAAAATAAAAATCGAAATAGACAAGGAAAAAAGAACATTATCCATCATTGACAATGGAATTGGCATGGATAAAAAAGAACTTATTTCACAACTTGGAACCATCGCAAAATCAGGAACAGAAGCATTTTTAAAAAATCTTAGTAATGATGATACAAAAAATATGCAACTTATAGGACAATTTGGTGTAGGTTTTTACTCATCATTTATGATTGCAGATAAAGTTGGTGTTATATCAAAAAAAGCGGGAGCTAAAAAATCGTATTTATGGGAATCGGAAGGTGAAGGAAAATACACAATTCAAGAGGTAAAAGAGGAACATTTGAGAGGTACTACGATTATTTTATATTTAAAAAAAGAACAAGATGAATTTTTAGATAAAATATATCTTGGAAATATAATTAAACTTTATTCCGACCATATAAGTGTGCCAGTGGAATTAAAAATGGATACGGGGGAATATAAAACCATGAATTCTGCGTCAGCTTTATGGACGAGAAATAAGGCAGACATTACATTGGAGCAATATCAGGAATTTTATACCCATACATCACATTTGCCTGGTGAACCATATTTGACCCTACATAACAAGGCGGAAGGTGTAATTGAATTTATAAATCTTGTATTTGTCCCAAATAAAAAGCCTATGGATTTATATTTGCCAGATAGGGAAACAAAAATTAAATTGTATGTAAAAAAAGTATTTATCACTGATACCGGAGTGCAAATTTTACCTTCATTCTTGCGATTTGTTAGAGGTGTTGTGGATAGTGAAGATTTGCCTCTAAATATCAATAGAGAGAGTTTGCAATATAATAATATGGTTGAAAAAATAAAAAAATCACTCACAAAGAGAATTTTAAGTGAACTTGAAAAAAAAGTGCATGATGATGATTATGCTGGTTTTTGGGAAAATTTTGGACCCGTGGTAAAGGAAGGTTTATGTGAAGGAACCGTGTATAGTGAGGAAATATTCAATATATGTAAATTTCATTCAAGCAAAAGTATAGATAAAATGACAACTTTAAAGGAGTATATTGAACGGATGAAACCAAATCAAAACAATATATTTTATATAACGGGTGACAATATAAATGCACTTGATAATTCTCCGCAAATAGAAGGGTTTAAAGAAAAAGATATTGAAATTTTGTATTTAACGGATATAGTTGATAATTTTTGGGTTACCGTGCAATCAAATTTCAAAAGTAAAGATTTTAAATCAATCACAAAAGGAGAAATTGATTTGGAGGATATAAATGGAGAAAAAGAATTGAATACTGCGGAGCCAGAAAAGGAAATCAAATTTGATGATGAAAAAAAAGAGGAAGAAAAATTAAAAAATATAACAAACAATGATTACGAAGGATTAATTGTGTTTATAAAAGATACTTTGAAGGACAAAATTAAGGATGTTAAAATATCAAAAAAACTTACATCAAGTCCTGTGTGTTTAACAGCTGATAAAGATGCGATGGACATAAGACTTGAACGATATTTGTTGGACCAAAATCAAATACCAAAGAGTATGCAAAAAAATCTTGAAATAAATGTGAAACATTCAATTATACAAAGGTTGAATAATGAACTTGCAAATGAGGAGGAGGCAAAAGAAATTGTGGAAATATTATTTGGTGAAGCCTGTGTATTGGAAGGAGAACCTGTGGCAAATCCTGGTGAATTTATAAGGAAGTTAAATAAGTTGTTGGAAAAATAATATTATAAATATTAAAATCAACTTTGTATTTTTTGTATGCAACCAAATCGCAATTAAGTGATGAGGGCTATTTTTTTTCTTTAAATATTTTTGAGCCAGTTAAAATAATTTCCCCTTTTCTTTTTTTATTTAATTCAATGGCTTCTTCCACCAACGCTCCTGTTAAATCAGTTTGAGTATATGAAGGTTCGCTTGCTTCCCATAAATAATAAGACAAAGAACCTGGTATTGTATTTATCTCACCAAAATAAAACTCCTTTGTTTTAGAGTTACACAAAAAATCAACCCTTACCACACCATTACATTTCAAAATGTCAAATACATTTATAGCCCATTTTTTTAAAGTTTCACTCTCCTTTTCACTTAATTCTTTTGGTGAAAAATCTCTTGTCATACTTAACATGCCGGAATCATTTGAATTGTTGAATTTTGTGCCTATTTTTATACCATTAGTTTTAGTGCCTCCGCCACTCGACATATATTTTTCCTTAAATCCAAGAAATGCAGCATCTTTTTTGATTGGTCTTTCAATGATTGAAGCCGTTGTTTTTCCATTAAAAACTTTTGTTACAGATACATTATATTCTTCTAAATTTTCCACAAATGGTTCAATTAAAGCATTATCACCCAATGTAAATACTTGTAAAATTGATATATTTAACTCGTCTTGATTGGTTGCTTTGCTTACACCAACACTACTTCCCAATGATATGGGTTTTACGATACAAGGGAATTTAATATTTTTATTTTTTGTTAAATCTTCTATATCAAAAAAATCATCATTTGGTTTTTTAATTATAACTTCATCAAGTACATTTACATTTACATTTTTTGCAAGCATTTTTGCAATAGATTTATCCATAGCAAGTCCAGCAGCAAAAACTCTGCAACCGGTATATGGAATGCTGGCCACTTCAAACATTCCTTGCACAGGGCCATTTTCACCATACTCTCCATGAAAAGCACAAAAAGCCACATCAAATGTTGTTCGTTTTGTGCTTTTTAAAAACATACCTTGTTCTATAAATTGTAAGGTTGGCCTGTCTTCACCCACAAGAAGTTGTGTTTTTTTTAATAGTTTTTTACTCCAATCCTGCAATGGATATATGGTTTTACTCATTAGGGCATCCCCAGTCCATAATTGATTTTTTAAATCTAAATACACCGGAATAACGTTGTATTTTGTGTAATCCAATGAATTGCATACTTCAATTCCTGTCAAAATACTCACATCATGTTCAAAAGACTTGCCTCCAAAGAAAACTGCAACATTAATTTTATCGGTCATAAATGTAATAAAGTTTAATGGTTAATTGATACTATTTATTTTTTAATAATCAAATCAATTTATTTTTTTTATGTACTTCCGCTTTTTACACTTATGATGTATAATATAAACAATATTAACAAAATAAATAGGAACATAATTTGAAAAAAACATGAAATATCATTATTCTTATTATAAGTTATGTTTTTATCTTTTACCAATATTATTATTAAATAAAAATAATATATCTTGAATTATTAAAAAAGACACTAAAAGAGAAGATATGTTTTATTTTTCGTAATTCGTTTTTATTAAGTAAATTTTATTTTATCTTTTTATTTACTTAATAAAATAAAAAATAATTTTCATCTTTATACTTCCCCAATTATTTATTTGTGGTATAAATAATTTATGAACAACATTGGAAATGAGGGAGGTATTTATGACATTTATATGATATTGATTGAACCATATGATTACGGATAGTTGCGAATGCTTGTGAGTAATGGCAAACAATAATTCCATCACAATAAATTTCACATATCTAACAATTTATATTATATTTACGTCACAATAAATTTTTTCACATGCTCGAAAACCTCTTGTATTGTCTTTGTTGTTGTATCAATTTCAATTGCATCATCAGCCTTTTTAAACGGACTGGCAGATCTATTCATATCGATTTCATCTCTTTTTTGTATTTTTTTCAAAATATCATCGTAGTTGGCATTTAAACCTTTTTCAATTTCTTCTTTGAAACGTCTTTTTGCTCGTTCTTCTGCGCTTGCGATTACAAAAAATTTATATGAAGCATCGGGGCAGATAACAGTTCCTATGTCCCTGCCATCCAAAATTGCACCATTGGGGTTATTGGCAAAGTCCTTTTGATATTGAAATAATGCATCCCGCACCTCTTGTAGTTTTGCTACATTTGGAGTTTTTGAACCTATTTCTTCAGTGAAATTTACGGGATTATTTATATCATCTAATGTTAGATTTTTTGCTATTTCAATGAGTTTTTTCACATTGTCAAAAGCAACATTCAACTCCATTGCTTTTCTCGTTGTCCCGCGATACAACCCTCCGGTGCTCAGATGTGGAATATTAAAATACCGTGAAAGGTTTTGACATAAGGTTCCCTTGCCACTTGCACCGGGTCCGTCTATTGCAATAATTAATTTTTTCATTTTTTAAAGTGTTTTTTTAAGGATATTTTTTTAAATTATTTTTGCAAATATTTTTTTATGTATTATTATATTAATTATACAATAAAACTATATAATTTATGTTAGAACTTTTGAACGTTGAATTGGAAAAAATTTTTGTTGACCTGAACTATGAAAAAAAAATTGCCACTTTTCAATATTCCGATAGACCTGATATAAGTGATTTTCAAACTAATTCTGCCATGCCATTGGCAAAAATTTTAAAAAAATCTCCACAGGAAATTGCAAAAACAATTACTGCGGAACTGGAGAAGTTGCCATATTTTGATAAAGTGTCCATTGATGGACCTGGTTTTGTAAATGTTGTGGTTAAAAATGAATATATTATAAAATCTGAAAATTTTGAATATAAATCTCCAAACAAAAAACGAATTATCGTAATGGATTATGGTAGTCCAAATGTGGCGAAAGAGTTGCATATAGGGCATTTACGAAGTGTAATCATTGGCGAAAGTTTGAAAAGAATTTTTACTTTTATGGGTGATAAAGTTATTGGTGATGACCATTTGGGTGACTGGGGAACTAATATGGGTATGGTTATTGAAGGAATTAGAAATAAATTTCCCCATGCAAAATGTTTTCAAGAAAATTTTAATGACGATAAAATTACTGATTTGGATCTGAAGCCTGCCGATTTATTGGCTTTATATCAATACTCAAATTCTCAGGCAAAAGAGGATAAGGCATTTTTTCAACAGGTACAAGATACGACAAAGCTTTTGCAAGATGGTTTTAAACCCTATAGAGTATTATGGAAATATTTTTGGGATATATCTGTTGTTGATATAAATGATGTATATGCGACGCTTGGAACAATACATGATGTTATACAAGGGGAGAGTTTTTATCACGAAGAAATTGGTGATATGATTAAGGAGTTAGAGGCAAATGGTAATTTAGTTGAAAGTGAGGGAGCTAAGGTTATTGATATCACAGACACTGGAATGCCACCCCTATTGGTCGTAAAAAGCAATGGTGCATATTTATATCAAAGCACGGATTTAGCGACATTAAGATGGCACAAAAGAAATAATAAACCTGATTTAACGGTGTATGCGGTTGATTTTAGGCAATCTTTGCATTTTAAACAATTGATTGAAAGTGCCAAAAGATGTGGATATTTGGATGATAAACATACAGCAGAACATGTGAGTTATGGAACAATCAATGGAAAAGATGGCAAACCATTCAAAACAAGAAGTGGTGATATAATGAAATTGCGAGATTTAATAGACGATACAATAGATGCAGTAAAGGAAAAATCAACAATAAAAGACGATGATACTATATTAAATATAGCAATTGCTTGTCTAAAATTTGCTGATTTAATAAATTATAGGGAAAGCAGTTATATTTTTGACATGGAGCAATTTACTAACTTTGAGGGAAAAACTGGGGCTTATATATTATATAGTTTGGTTAGAATTAATTCAATTTTATCAAAGTTAGATGATAAAAAGGGAGATTTAAAGGTCATAAAAACAAAAGAAGAGAAAGATTTGCTAATTGAATTGACAAAATTTGGCACAATAATAGCGCAGGCAGAACAAAAGCGAGCCCCACATTATATTGCTGAATTCGTTTACAATGTGGCAAAAAAATTTAGTGGTTTTTATGCAAATTCACCCGTAAATACCGAGACTGATTTGGAATATAAAAAAAGTAAAATTGCAATAATACTTTTAACCAAAAAATATATTGAAATTTGTTTAGATTTATT
>JAITOR010000019.1 GCA_031289855.1 Rickettsiales bacterium | reverse complement strand
TCTGCAATTATATCTGGCACATTTGTATACGGACTTGTGGCCAATACTGTGGCAAAAGGACTAACTAATATATATATATATATATATATATGATTTTGCTACATTTCTTAAACATTTTAACATCGCTTTTTAAAAAGGGTTTACAAAGATATTATACAATAAATTAAAATGAAATGCAAATAAAATTTGTTTTATTAAAATTCTTCAATATAATACAAAATGTGGTAAAAAGGATAATCGCTGGTTTGTAAAAACGAGAGGAAAGTCAGGACACTATGAAAGAATAATGACGGAGAAAGGCCGTCACCAGTAATGGTAGGGAAAGTGCAACAGAAAATAAACCGCCCGTAAGGGTAAGGGTGAAAAAGCAGGGTAAGAGCCTACTATAATTTGTAGAAATGCAGGTTATTGGTAAACCCCATTAAGTGAAACACCAAGTATTGTCAGGTATGCTTCTTTCACATGGACAAAGGTAGGTGGATAAAGGTTGCAAGCAATTGCAATTTTAGATTAATGATTATCATAACAGAATCCTGTGTATGTTTTTACCACATATACATTCGTTTATATGAAAACATCTATTAATAACAATTTAACAAAAACTAATTTGCTTTTTTTTATTTTTACCATAAACTATAGTTATTTAATGACTTTTATACCATGTCAAATGTAATTACTTTAATTCCCGCAAGGATGAAGGCCACAAGATTGCCAAATAAACCATTATTAGAGGTTAATGGAAAAACAATTATTCAAAGAGTGTGTGAAAATGCACAACAGGTCATAAAGGGTGATTTATATGTGGCCGCCGGAGATGAAGAAATAGTTGATGCCTGCAAAAAAATAGGTATACCTGCAATACTTACCGACCCAGCACTTCCAAGTGGCACTGATAGAATCGCCTCCGCTTTAAATCAAATTGATCCAACTGGTAAAAAATATGACATAGTTGTGAATTTTCAAGGAGATGGTTTGAATGTAAATCCGCAAGTAAATTTGCCACTTATTGAAATGGTAGAAAAAACCAATTGTGATATTGGAACATGTGGGATGGTGTTTAAATCTAAACAAGATGCCGAAAATTCTACGAATGTTAAAATTATTATGGGATTAAAGGATAATGAAAAAGAAGGACAATGCCTGTATTTTACAAGAGCTCTAGCACCTTTTACCCAAAAACCTGATAAAATTAAAAATCAAGATTTTTATCATCACATTGGAATTTATGTATATAAGGCGGAAAGTTTAAAAAAAATGATATCTTTACCGGTGAGTGTGTTAGAGGAGAGAGAAAGTCTAGAACAACTACGAGCATTGGAAAATGGTATGACAATTAGAGCAAAAATCATCACAATGGAAGAAATGAAATTAATACAAAATGCTCCAGCAGATATAAACACACAAGAAGAATTGGAAGAGGCTAGAAAATTTATAATATAAATTATTATTAAATTTTCTTTTTTGCCAATGGATGTAGTTTATTTATCATCTCTTTTAATTTATCATCGGCGATATGTGTATAAATCTGTGTGGTGGCAATATCACTATGTCCCAACAACTCTTGTAAAACTCTTAAATCGGCACCATTATTCAATAAATGTGTGGCAAAAGAGTGCCGTATACTATGAGGATGGACTTTTTCATGATTTACTCCACTTTTTATTGATAAATCCTTCAACCATAAAGCGAATTTTTGCCTTGAAATATGTCCTTCCTTTCCTATAATAACTCTTGTATCCTTCTTATGTTGCGAAAATTTCACTTTCGTGGTCCATAACCATACAGAATTATCAAGTTTCAGCAAACAATTACGAAGATTCAAATACTCCATAAGAGCATTTTTTGCAGTTTTATTTATCGGTACTATCCTCTCTTTGTTACCTTTACCATTTACAATCATATAATCATCCAAAGTGAAAGCACCATTTGCTTTGAATTTTTTTTGTAAAACATTTATTTTTAATTCCACCAATTCACTAACCCTCAGTCCGGTAGCATAAAGCACCTCTAACATAGTATAACACAAAATTCCAAAAGCGGAAGTATCTTTTTTAGAAATATTTAATAATTTTTCCATCTCTTCCTGTGTCAAAAATTCTGGCAATATCTCTTGCTTTTTTGGTGATTCTAATAGGTCTGCAAGATTAGTTTGTATGATATTTTCAAGTTGTAAGAAAATAAAAAATTGCCTTATGGTGGATATTTTTCTTGAAATACTTGTGCTTTCAAATTTTTTTTCATATAAACTTACAATATATTTTTTTAATAATTCCGGTGTAATTTCTCTGTTTTCCACATAGTCGAATAAATCTTCTAAATCATTTTTGTAAGATATAATGGTGTTTTTACTAACACCTCTTTCCACCAACATTGAATTTATAAAATCATTTAAATATTGTTTCATATTAATAGTATATTATGTAAAATTTATTTGACAATATAAAAAATTTTTTTTATACTACAAGATGTGTGGGGACTTAGCTCAGCTGGCTAGAGCATCTCGTTTGCACCGAGAGGGTCGAGAGTTCGAATCTCTTAGTCTCCACCATTTTTAAGGTTTGAATTATGTTTAAAATATATAACTTTATCGCAATTATTATTGGCTAAAAGCCAATATATTCTCTCTTCCCATTCTTAATATTTAATAAAAAAAAAAGGTAATTTATGAAAAAAACTATACAAATAATGGATACTACTTTGCGAGATGGCGAACAAACTTGCGGAGTTGCTTTTTCCAAAGTAGAAAAAATGTTATTAACCCAAAGACTTTTGAAGGATTTAGGAGCAAATAGGGTTGAAATCACGAGTGCAAGAGTTAGTCCGGAAGAAAAAATTAATTTAACCGACATTATGAGATGGGCTGAAAAGAATAATTTTGTTGAAAATATTGAAGTGCTTTCATTTACGGATAAAACAAAATCTGTAGATTGGTTGTTACCAACCGGTTGCAAGTGTTTGAATTTGCTCACAAAAGGCTCAAAAAGACATTGTGAATTGCAATTGGGAAAAACTCCAAAAGAACATTTGGATAACATAAAAGAAACCTATAATTATGCGGTCAAAAATGGAATGTCGTTATCATTATATCTTGAAGATTGGTCGGGCGGCATGTTAAGTGATAAAGATTATGTTTTTTATATGTTGGATGCCTATAAAGAATGGAATATATTTAAAAGGTTTTATTTGTGTGATACACTCGGCATTTTAGACTATGAAAAAACTTATAAATTTGTAGATGAGATAACACAAAAATATCCAGAATTGGAATTTGAATTTCACGGTCATAATGATTATGGCTTAGCAACGGCCAATGCAATAGCGGCAATTAAAGGCGGAATAAGTGGAATACATGGAACGATTAATGGATTGGGTGAAAGAGCAGGCAATGCAAATTTAGTGGAAGTGGCAGTTAATATCAAGGATAATTTAGGACTTAAAACCACTATAAATGAAAAAAAATTAAAAGACATTTCTGCACTTGTGGCAACATTTAGTAGAAAACGAATAGGAGATAATGCGCCAATCATTGGAGCGGATGTATTTACACAAACGGCAGGTGTACATGCAGATGGTGATAAGAAGGGAAATTTGTATGTAAGCCAATTAATTCCAGTGAGATTTGGAGCAAATAGAGTATATGCACTTGGAAAATTATCTGGAAAAAGCAATATTGAAATGAATTTAAAAGAATTAGGATTGGAATTAAATGACGAACAAAAGAAAATATTGTTGGAAAAAGTAGTTGCTTTAGGTGACAAAAAGGAAATTGTGACACAAAATGATTTGGAATTTATGGCGAAGGATTTATTGGGCGAAATAAGACAAAATAACTTCAAAATCGTAGAATGCATAATAACTTCAACACTTAGCATGAGACCATTTGCCACAATTAAAGTGAATTATAAAAACAAAATATATGAAACAACGGGCGAAGGAAATGGTGGATATGATGCTTTTATGAAAGCATTGAGAAATGTTAGTGACAAAGCTGGTTTTAAAATTCCAAAATTACTTGATTATGAGGTGCATATTCCAACTGGCGGTAATACTGATGCATTGGTGGAGTGTGTAATTACATGGGAAAATAACATTAAAACCCACGCTGTGTCAAGCGATCAAGTGGTTGCCGCAATGTTAGCAACTGAAAAAATTGTAAATTTATAAGTTATAAAATATGAAGGGCATCAGTGACAATAGGAGAATATCTTGAACAAAAGTAGCATGTATCACAAGGATGTTTTTTTTTGCCATAATACAATACCTTTTTTCTAAAATTTACAAATCCTTTACTGCAAAATAATTCAAAAATACTATTTTCTTTTAGATTTCCAATTAAAAAAGTTAATGTATGATAATCGGAATTAACAGCAATAATTATATATCATATTATAGTATTAACAAATTAATATTTGTTTATTCAATCATGTGAAAAAATATTTCCATTTCTTCAATATTTAACTTCCACGACTTTAATTTCATTTTTACCAACCTTCACATCATCACAAACATCATTATCAATCAAAGC
>JAITOR010000015.1 GCA_031289855.1 Rickettsiales bacterium | reverse complement strand
ACAATAAGCCGGCTTCTTTATCTCGCCAACCATTTTGATTTGCATATATAATTGTAAAAACAAACAATGTTGTTTTTATAAATTCAAAACTAAATTTTGATATATAAAGTAAAATATTTTCCCTTAAAAAGGTTACAATTTTAATATTTTTAATAAAAGTTATGTTTTTGTATTCATTTTCCAATTGTAAGAATGAAAACAAATTAAGTATGTTTAAAACTATACAAATGGCAAAAATCACATAATTTGAAGTAAAATAAAAAATCACAGGCATTGCGGACATTGCAAGCAAACATACCACATTCATAATTCCATTCACAAGACCTCTTTTTTCATCGGTGGCTGTAATATTTATTGTAGAATAAAGAAAGGTTGTAAAACCTCTTACACCTATGCCAAACAAAGCCACAAGCACCAACCAAAATTTATAATTTATATAAAAAGGCATAAGTGCCAATGGTATGGTGTAAAGGGCAATTATAATTACCGATAGTAATTTTAATCCAATTTTATGCACCAAATATGGAACAAACAATAAAAAAGAAAGTCCTGCCAATCTTTGCATAGCATTTGAAATACCAATAAAAAACATATTTTCTCCTGCATCCCTCAAAATTAATGGAAATATTGAAAGAGCAACACTTATTGAAATATAATAAGTGAAAGTAGATATTGAAAGATTAAAATATTTATTTTTAAACATTATTTATTCACCAGTTTTTACTATTGCATCTTTTTTATTTTCATACAAAGATCTAAAATTCATCGTATCCAACAACAATGGAGGGAAAGAGGCATTTTGTGTAGTATTCGCAATGATTTGTCTTGCAAAAGGAAATAGAATTGTGGGACAATAAACAAACAAAATTTCTTTCAATTCTTTATCATCATCCACATTTTGTATATTGAAAATTCCAGCATAAACCAATTCAAGTATGAAAACTTTTTCTTCCTTATGAAGTGCAGTTGCGGTTGTGCTAATTGCTACTTCAAACAAATTTTCTTGTAATTTAGTTGCATTTATATCAACAACAATTTTTATTTCAGGGGAGAAACCTTTAATGGTATAAATTAAAGGGGATTTAGGATTTTCAAATGAAAAATCCTTTATATATTGCCCACTGGCTGTAATTTTAATATCTTTTGCTTCTTCTGTCATAAATTTATAATAAAAGATAAAATATAAAAAGCAAAATAAAAAATAATTTTTATTTGAGTTTTGTTTATATTTAAATTGATTTTTTTAAAAAACATAATAACATTCAAGGCATGAAGAAAGTTTTATTTTTTGTGTTATTCTGTTTTTTGAGTGAATTAAAGGCAGTGGATATATTCAAACCAAAAGCATCAACACCAAATGCAATGTTTGTGGAAAATTTATTGAAACCCAAAGATTTTAATAAAAGCAATGATTTAACAAGAAATGTTGGAAGTTTTGATGTGACCACTGGTGAATTACTTTATTTGAAAGGTAAAATCACGGATGCATTTGATATTCCAATTGCTAATGCAACGGTTCAAATTTGGCAAACAAATTCAGCAGGAAAATATCAAAATATTTTAAGCAAAACTGATTTAAAGTATGATGAAAATTTTAAAACCTCTGGAACATCAAAAACTGATAATTTGGGTTTATATGGTTTTAAAACAATATTTCCTGGTTTTGAAAATGCTGATAGAGCTCCTCATGTTAACATAATAATCACACATAGGGAATATGGCACAATAATAACAGAAGTGTATTTTGAAGACCATAAAATGAATGCAAGAGACGCTATTTATCAATCCTATACAGATGATGAAAAACGAATGTTAACAGCAAAAGTTGTATACACCAATCAATATGATTTGAGTGAAGGTAAGGTTGCAACTTTTAATATTGTGATGGACGGAATTCATGCTTATAAAAAATAAATTATTTTTTTATTTGTTTTAACCATTTATATGTTCCATAACTATTAAATACAAAACTAAATATATACATCGGTGATGAAATATATAGGCCGTTAAATACAAACATTAAAGCTGATAATAAATTTCCAGTTCCCATGAGTACCACTCCTTCCACATTTTTGAAAGATGTAAAATACATTGCTGCAACTTTTATTGAAAAAATTACACTATCCAACAATGGACTTGAATTGTTTGTAAATTTAATAAAAAAAGTATAAATTGATACAAAAATTAAAAAACATATCAGACCAACAATTCCTCGTTTTGTATTGTTGGCAAAGGATGGTTGTAAAGATGGCTTTGTCGTATCATTATTGTTCCATTTTCTGTAGGCAATAATTGCTTGAATGAAAAAATAACCATATAAAACAGAGTTTGCATATATTCTATTATAAAGTGACAGAAAAATAAGCACAGGAGCATAAATCATAATGCAAATCCAAGCAAATTTTTTTTGCAAAACAGAACCTATTGTATAACCAATTCCTCCTACAAAAACTATCATTTCAAGGAATTTCAAAAAATATAAAAACATATTTTTATTATAATGACAATATAGAAGATGTCAAATTAAGTGTGACGGAATTTCTTCAGCACCCACTTTAAATGCATATTGAATTAATATGTTAATTATCAACATATTAAATATGTAATTATTATCTTTTTATTTGCTTTTTATCTTTTGACCACTTATGATGAAAGTTATAGTATTATAAATTATTATTTTTATGAAATTTATTTAATTTAACTTCGTCATCTTAGAGAGAGAGAGAGAGAGAGAGAGAGAGAGAGAGAGAGAGATTAAGAACTTCTCATCAACGTTTTTTAAAAAAGGCAATTCATCTTGCCAATTTTTTCAAGAAATCAAACCATATCATTCATTATTCCTTTAACAATTTGTTTGGAGGTTTGTATGAATAAATTGTTAAT
>JAITOR010000011.1 GCA_031289855.1 Rickettsiales bacterium | reverse complement strand
ATCTTGAATAATACCTATGGTTATGATTTCAACAAATGGTTCAGCGATAGGTTCAGAAAAAGAGAAAAGTTGTTAAATGTAAAAAATTATCTCAAAATTAAAAAAACAAAAGAGATGATATATACTCCATCACAATTAAAATCATTGGAAAATAATCAAGAAAAATACAAACATTTACTACAAAGAATGCAAAATACGTTTAAACAAAGAATACAATATCTTAAACAACAAAATGTTAAAATTCCAGATATCGATTACATGAATAGTGTTGTTTTTTCTTTTAGTGGAGGTCTTGCTGACAATGTTTTAATGCTTTTGGATGCTGGAAATATTATTAAAAATCTTGATAAGAATGTAAAAATATATTTTAATGTAGAATATTTGGGTAGATATGATAGTTTTATTCTTGAAAAATATAACATATCTAAATATTTTAATTATGAATTTATAGCACTTCCGGCGGAAGTTTTAAAGGCTTATAATGATAGTGGTTTATACATTTACAGCTATAAAAATTATAAACTTGATTTGATGCGAGATAAAGTAAAGTTAAATAAGTTATCTCAGCCTTTTATTCGGAAGTATATGTCCAATTTTGACGAATTGGTTAATTATCCCGATATGATGAATTTAATCATTCCACTTGATGAGACAAATACCAAAAAACTCTCACAAATAAAAAATGCTGAAAATAGTGTATGTATTCATATAAGAATGGGGGACGAACTGAGGCCTAATTCTACTTATTTGCCAAAAATATCTTATTTTAAAAATTCAATAAAAGAAATGGCAAAAAAAATATCAAAAAACAACAATAAAACCAATATTACATTTTTTATGTTTTCAAACACCATGAGATTAGTAAAAGTAAGATTAAATAATGCTACTTTACGAGAAACCACAAAAGGTATATCAGATAACATTACATTCGATTATGTGGATATAAATGATGATAGTAGTCCAGAATTTGATTTGGAACTCATGAGAAATTGTCAACATTTTATTATATCGCAAGGAGGTTTTAGCAAATTGATTGTGGCATTAGGACAATATAAAAATAAAATGGTTATTTCCCCACCACTACCACCAACGAAATATGATAAGGAAAAGGAATGGGGATATGAATGGACGGGTAATTGGAAGAATATAAAAATATTGGAGTATTAAATTTTTTCGTAAATAAATAATGGTGTTTCTCCCCATGCGACTTTTACAAGTTTTGCATCTATTAACTCAAAATCTTTTTCATTTTTAAATTTATGTATTAATGACAAAATAACACTCCCACTTTTCAAAGTAATAAACTTTTTTTCCATTTCATATCTTAATTTTTCATCCTTTGTGGGGCAACAAAATAAAACAATATCAGCATCCACCACATTAATATTCAAAATATTATCATTTATAAAAATAATATTAGAGTTTTCTTGCATCCTGCTTTTTGCCTCCATTGAAGTTTTATACAAACTATCCATCAATTCCACACCAACACATTTTTCAAATGCTCCTGTCAAATAGGCAGAAATTACAGCATTTCCGATTCCCGAACCCAAATCATAAAAAATCTTTGCTTTTTCAATATATTTATTTATTGGTGGTAAAACAAACAAAGCGTAGAGCAATTCCAAAGACACTTCACCATATAATATGTCTTTGAAAATACTTTCCTTATCTTGTCTTTGTTCTTTTTCTAAAAGTGATATAACATATCCATTAAGTCCTTTGAAAATGGCATCATAAATGGGTTTTATTTCTTCGTATTTTTTCATTTATTGATACCTCAACACCTCTGCTAAATTCGTTTTTGAGGCTTTGTAAGCGGGATATAATGTTGATAAAAATGATAGTATTAATGATAAACTAACAATCATAACCACATCACTCATAACGATTTTTGATGGCAATTCTGTTAAATAATATACGCTTGCAGGAAAAAGTTGTATGCTAAATTTTTGCTCTAAAAATATTTTTATGGTTTGTAAATTACTTGATACAAGCACCCCAAGACTTACCCCTAATGTTGTTCCTAAACATCCTATAATGCTGCCACAAATGAAAAATATTTGCATAATACTTATTTTTGTAAAACCAACGGTTCTCAATAAAGCAATTTGCTGTATTTTATCATTTACAAGCATCGTTAAGCTTGATATTATATTGAAGGTTGCCACCAATATTATTAACATTAAAATCAAAAACATAACATTTCGTTCCACATCTAATGCGCTCATAAATTCTCTATTGCTGGCTTGCCAATCCACTATTTGTATATCATATTCTTCCAATTTTTTTTGAAGTGATTTTGCTGTTTCTGTTGTTAAATTTACATCATTCAAATAGATTTCAATACTTCCCACCCTATCGTCTTCGTATTTAAAGTGTTTCTGTGCTGTTTTTAATGGCACAAAAGCAAAGCCAACATCATATTCATACAGACCGCTACTGAAAATCCCTCCCACTTTATAGGTTTTAATTCTTGGAATTGCCCCAAATAATGTAGTGTTTAACTCGGGAGAAATAACTTTTACTTCGTCGCCCCTTGCAACCCCTAATCTCATTGCCAAATCCATTCCAATTAAAATAGAATTTTCATCAAAATTAAATTTTTTATTATAAATTCTATCTTTATTTTTTAAATCCTGTTCCTCAATACCCTTTATAATTGCACCACTTGTATTGCCATTGACCATTAACATCACTTGATTGTCTATGATTTTATCTGCATATTTCACATTTTGTTCTTTTTCAATAATCTTTAAAACTTCAGTGGAATTAGTGAAATTCTTAGAATAAATCGTAATGTGAGAATTTATACCAAGTATTCTATTCATTAAATCAATTCTAAATCCATTCATAACTGACATAACAATTATAAGGGTTGCAACTCCTAACATTATGCCAACAAACGAAAAAATCGTAGTCACAGATATAAACTTTTCACGATTTTTGGCTCTCAGATACCTTATTGCGATAAAAAAATTCAACTTTATTGACATTTAATATCCCAAAATATGTAAGTGAAAGTGAAAAACTATTTGACCTGCTTTTTCACCGCAATTTCCTTGTACTCTATAATCTTTTAAACCTTTATTTTCTGCAATTTCTTGTGCTTTTTTGAAAAAATATGAAACTTCATCGGGTGTTGATTTTTTAACAAAATCGTCAAATGAAATGAACTCACCTTTTGGAATTACTAATATATGTGTTGGAGCCTTTGGTTGAATATCATTAAAAGCAAAAATTTTATCGTCTTCATACACAACATCTGCAGGAATCTCCTTTCTTAAAATCTTTGCAAAAATATTATTTTTATCATATGGCATATTAAATTTATATTGTTAAATGAAAATATTAAATAGGAATTTAAATAAAAGTCAATTATTTTCGCCTTCATTTTGTTTCTTTATTTCTTACTATTTTGCCGGTTTTTCATCCTGTTTTTTCTTCTTTGGTATATAAGGTTCTTGCTTTGGCACATCAGTCTGTTTAAACCCTAATCTACTTTTAAACGGTTCTTCTTTATAGTAAAATATTTTTTTACACTTAACGGGAGGGCTAGCTTCCACAAGTATTATTTGCTCATCTTTTGGCAACCCAATGACTTCTTGCGGCTTTAACAATTCGCTTTCACTTTTTTTAGTAGAAACTTGTCTTGCGCCCGGATTTAAATCAAGATATTTTGGCCTCGACCCTTCTTCGGTTGAAATCGAAGTTTTTTTACCCAATGACTCACTAATATACTTTGCAGTATCAATATTGTTCGCAGCATATGTAATTCTATACGATGCATTTGATAGAAATGAATTCATACCTGATGCTTCATAAATACCCTTCAACTGTTCAATATCCTGAATAATCAAGAATAATTTAACATAATATCCTCTGTAAAAGGCAATACCAGATTTGATTTCCTCCATTTTACCCAAAGTAGGAAACTCATCCAACATCATCATAATTCTAACTTTTTCAGTTTTAGAAGGCATTTTTTTTGTAAAAATTGAAGCACACTGTTGGTAAAAAATTTGAAGTAAAGGTTGAAGTCTCATAACGTTCGATGGAGAAATACCACAAAATAAGGAAGTTGCTGTTGTTCTAAATGTTCCAATATCAAAATCACTCTTTGCCGTTGCAGCATCCACAAGAGGGTTAGCCCATAAATCCATTGATGAAGCAGCCGTTGAAGTCACGGAACCCCTTTCTTTATCAGGTTTTTGTAGATATGCAGCTAAGTTCATATAACCAGCAGGATGTATTTTATCACCTTTTGTATCAAGCATTGTAGCAATTGTATAGGCCACATCATCTCCTCTTAATGTTCTTAAAGTTTCACCCATTGAAGCTGGTCTATCGTCCATAGCTAATAAAGCAAGCATAATACCAGTCACTAATGCTCTACCTTCATTCGTCCAGAATTCTTCTTTCGGTAACAAGAATTTCGTAATTTTCATCACATCATCCACTTGTTTTCCATATTCCCTTGCAATAAAATCCATCGGATTATAGCAATGAGAATAACCATCCTGATCTGCTGGATTCCATAAAAAACATTTTTGTTTCATATATTTTTGCCTATATCCACTTGTAATCTCGAAGTTTTCCAATTTAACATCATGCACAATCACAGAATCATCCCAAAATAATAAATTTGGTAAACAAAAACCAACACCTTTACCTGAACCCGTAGGAGCAAATAACAATACATGTTGGCAATTCTTTTTTTCCACCACAAGCAGTTTTCCTTTAAATCTACCCATCGTCATTCCTGAACCATCACACATTAAACCAGCCTTTTTCATCTCCGCAGGAGTAGCCCAATGAGCATCTGCACCGCCTTTTGATACTTTAAACGGTTTATATTCAAATATTTGTTCTCTATATTTATATACCACACCAATATATGTGGCGACTGGAATTATAGTTCCTAATGCAACTTTTGGAACATAATAATTTGAACCTTTAAAACCAAGTTTTTGCACATTGTTTATAAGCAATTTCCATGCCTTTATTAAAGAACTAAGTAAATAGTCTATCTGTGTGGTCGGTTCTCTTGAAAAAATATTTTGCAATAATGCTTTTACTGGTAATTTTGTATTTAAAACTAAAACCACAATTGAGGCTATATAAAATAAAAAAACCAATGACATAACAAATAATGATGTTAATATCAAAAAATTTCTAAATGCAGCAATTTGTTGGTCCTGTGTCTGTGCCATGATTTCATAATAATACACAATTTAATATTGTCAATAAAATATTTAACTTGTTTTTTTAAAAAAATGCACTATATCATTCTGTATGATAGAAGAGATTGATAATAATAAAACATACTTTTTGCTTCCATTGAAGGATTTAGTTATGTTCCCTGATGCTGTAACTGGTGTGATGGTTGGTAGAGAAAAATCCATAAATGCACTTAAAAAGATAAAAGGTGATGATGGCAAAATATTTGTTGTGGCGCAAAAAAGAGCAGATGACAATAATATAAATGCCAAAACTCTTTATCAAACTGGTGTAGTATGTAAAATTATACAACAGAGCGAAGCAAAGGATGAAAAATCACCAAGGAGAATAATTATTGAAGGTATCAAAAGGGCAAGGATAAATAATATAGTGGAAACTGACGATGTTTACATAGCAAATGTAACAGAAGTTGTTGAATATAGCGATGATATATTGGAAGAAGAGGAGAATGAAAGAATTAAAAAACTCGCCATATCTAAATTTAAAGATTATTTTTCTAATGTAAATAAAAATGCTTTGGATTTCTTTTTGAGTCTCGATATGTTTAAAGGAGTGTATGAAATGTTGTTTTATGCAACATCAGTGATAAATAGTATAACACTTACCGACAAACAGACATTATTGGAGTTACCCACTAATAAATCAAGGTTAGAATGGTTTGTGCAAATGTTAGATATTGAAATATCATTGATGCAAATAGATAAAAGCATAAACAAAAAAGTGGATAAAAAACTCATGGTGAGTCAAAGAAAATATTATTTAAATGCAAAATTGAAGGAGATTAAAAAGGAGTTAGGAGAAGATGAAGAGGAAGATGATACGGGTGAAGTTGGTGCTTTAAGAAAAAAGTTGAAAATTGCAAAACTTCCAAAAGAAGCGGAAGACAAGGTTAAAGAAGAAATTAAAAAATTGGAAAAAATACCAAGTTTTGCCAGCGAGTATCATGTAATGAAAAATTATGTTGATTTGTTGTTGGAATTGCCTTGGAACAAAAGCACAAAAACTGATACTGATTTGAAAAAAGCAGAAGATGTATTGAATAGAGATCATTATGGACTTGAAAAAATTAAGGAAAGAATATTGGAATTTCTTGCGATTTATCAAAGAAAAAAACAATTGCCAGGTCAAATTATATGTTTTGTTGGACCTCCGGGAGTTGGAAAAACTTCTCTCGTGAAAAGTATTGCGGAGTCTTTGGGAAGAAAATATGTAAAAATATCGCTTGGTGGCGTGCATGATGAAGCAGAAATAAGGGGGCATAGAAAAACTTATGTTGGTGCTATGCCTGGAAAAATAATGTCTTCAATTAAAAAAATTGGCGTAAATAATCCAGTAATTTTATTGGATGAAATAGATAAAATGGGGCAAGATTATAGAAGTGATCCAACAAGTGCTCTATTGGAAGTACTTGATCCTGAGCAAAATAAAAAGTTTGCAGACCATTATGTGGAAGTTGAATTTGACTTATCAAATGCTATGTTTATCACAACTGCCAACAATATTACAAACATACCGGTTCCATTGAGAGATAGGATGGAAGTTATAAAAATTGCTGGCTACACGGAAGATGAAAAGTTACAAATTGCCAAAAATTATTTGATACAAAAAGAATTAGAATTACATGGTGTGAATAAAGACGAATTTGAAATAGGAGACAATGTAATAATTGATATAGTTAGAAAATATACTTTTGAAGCTGGTGTGCGAAATTTAGAGAGAGAGATTGCAAAATTGATACGGAAGTCTCTTATGAAAATTTTAACAAACAACAAAATTAAAAAAATAAAAATTACTGAAAAAAATTTAAAAGATTATTTGGGTGTAGAAAAATTTGACTATAATAAGGTTGATAAGGAAGATAAAATTGGTGTATCAGTTGGTCTTGCCTACACTGATTTTGGTGGTGATTTATTAAACATTGAAACTTTAAAATTTTCAGGGAATGGAAAACTTATAACGACTGGAAAGTTGGGCGATGTAATGAAAGAATCCGCACAAGCTGCTTTTAGTTACGTTAGAAGCATTGCTGACAGATTTAATATTAAAGCAAAAGAATTTAACAAATATGACTTTCATTTACATGTGCCAGAAGGAGCAACACCAAAGGATGGACCTTCTGCTGGAGTTGCCATTACAGCAAGTATTTTATCATCATTGATAGAGCATAAAATAAACAAAGATGTGGCTATGACAGGTGAGATTTCATTGACAGGAAAAGTTATGCCAATAGGTGGTTTGAAGGAAAAGTTATTGGCTGCTTTAAGAGGAAACATAAAGACGGTTGTAATACCAAAAGATAATGAAAAAAATCTTGATGAAATACCGGAAATTGTAAAAAAAGGATTAAAAATAATTCCTGTGGATAATTTAGATGATGCTTTAAAAATAATAGTGAAAGAATGTAATTGGAATTAATCGTTTTTGATTTCTTCAACTTGCGAAGAAGTTTTATACAAATCATTCAAAGAAAAAAAACTTTCATCCATTGAATGAATTATCAAATATCTCTTTTTCAATAAAGTTCCAATTATACCTGGTTGTAAACTTAATATATTGGCGGTTAAAACCGCTCTTGAATCGGAATCTTTGTCTAAAAAAATGTAATCTATTATTGATGTAAATTTTTTAAATGGATTTAATAAATAAAAACATAATTTTATAACTCTTAAAAATGATTTATTTAAAGTTACGAAAATATACCAATAAAAGGAAAATTGAAAAAACAAAAATTCACTATTTTTGGTAAAAACTGATGAAACAAATAAAAGGTATGTGATTATAAAGGTTATTGTGGCACCAAATAAAATATTATTTATCGTGAATATGTTTGCGAAAAATAAACTCACGGTCCAAACAAAAAGTAAAAAAAGATATATAATTATTTTATTTAACATATTGAATATTTATTTTATAGTTTTATAATATAAGTTAATATATAAAAAAGCAAAAAAAATGAAAAAAATAAATGAAAAATCTATTCCAAGGCTTATTAGTGTGCAAATATTATTTGCCTATGGCGAGGATGAAAATATTGAGGAATTGCAAGATTTCATTGAGGAAGAATATGTGAAGGAGGAGTTTGAAAAGCAATATGAAACCATTGATAGGAACTTTGTTAGTTCATTGCTAAAGGGTGTGATTGAAAAAATGACGGAAATTGATGACACAATTAAAATCGCAATTGCTCCAAAATTTAAAATTGAAAATTTGGAAAAAATTATAAAAACGATTTTTAGATTAGCCGTGTATGAATTAAAATATACTAATATTGAAAAAAAAATCGTTGTGGATGATTATGTTTATTTGGCAAGCCAATTTTCAACAAATGAAAAATCTGTTAATTTTGTAAATGCTATTTTAGATAATGTTAAATGAATATACATCAGAGTAAATAAAACTTTTTTTGCTTTTATAAAACTTATTTTTATTATTATAATATGTTTGGTTTATCAAAAAAAGATTTTATAACAGTAATTGTATTAAACATTGTGTGGGGTAGTGCTTTTGCTATTGCCGGTATTTCTTTAGAATATTTTCCAACCCTTTTTGTTTATTCATTAAGGTTTTTTCTAATTGCGATAGTGACAATTCCTTTTTTTCAAATACAAAATAAAAAGAACAGGAAAAAGATTTTTATTATGGGAATTTGTCAGGCTTTGTCTTTTTATGGACTTGCTATGGGTATAGATTATTTAAGTTCGTCAGTAACGGCTATTTTATCAAGATTAGACACCATATCGACGATAGTTATAAGTATATTTGTTTTTAAAGAAAAAATTCGCCCACAATTGGTTGTTGGGTTATTGCTTTGTATAATTGCAATGTTAATTTTGAATTCAAATATAAGTGTAAAACATGGAATGTGGGTGCTTATCATTTGTTTCACATCGATATGTGGAGCTATTGTAAATATCATTGCGAAAAACATAAAAGATGAAAGCGAAGCAACAATTGTAAGTTGGTGTAGCTATTATAGTGGTTTTATTTTGTTTATAATAGCATATTTTCAAGAGCCGTCTTTTGCTTTATTAAAACCACTCGACCACATTGCAATTTTGTGTTTACTTTATATGGCCGTGATTGGAAGTTTTGCTTGCTATGTGACAATGTTTTATTTGTTAAGAAGAAATCAGTCAAGTCGTGTTATGCCATACTCTTTTATAAGGCCTATTGTTGCTGAAGTTGCTGGATTTGTTTTGTTAAGAGAACCGATACATAGCACGGAAGTTGTTGGTATAGTGTTGATAATTATAGGTGTATTTTTAACACAATATAGGCGAAAGTCCGATAATACTTCCGATGATTTAAAAAATAAGCCATTAAGCGAAAAAGTTAAGTATTATAGCAATAAAATATTAGAAAAATGAAAAAAATTATTCTCATATCTGTTTTATTTTTGTGTATTCTTCTTTTCGGCTATTGTAAAAAGCAAAAAATTGCTATAAATTTTATAGAGGACATAATTTTATCAAGTGAAAAGGTTGAAAAATTTAATGAAACAAATCTTGAAGATTTGAGAGGTAGAATTATTTTAATAAATACATATAAACTTGTTGACTTGACCAATATTTTTTCGCTAAATCTTGCGGCGCAACTTAAGAATATATACAAAAATAAAATTATGATTATTGATATAATAACTGATGATAAGGATTTTTCAAGGGAAGATGTGCAAAATTTTATTGTAAAAAATAATATAGATAGACCGGTTTTTTTGATAAAAAATTATACAACTGAAAAACATTTTGTATTGGTAAATAAAAAAGGAATTGCAGAGCAAACATTTAATAAGGGGGATTTGAAAGAAATACAAACCTATATAGATAATTTAATTGAAAAAAAAGACAATAAATTTGTTAGATTGCAACTTGAAAAACAAAATATTCCAGAACCTTTCATAAAATCTTTAAGATATATAAAATATTGGAATAATTCTTTTATACTTGTGGATTCAAAAAATAAATTGGTTTATATTTTAAATAAAAATGGAAATATTGTAAAACAAATGGCTGGTTTTTGTTATCCTGCTGGCATTAGTATAAAGGACAAGATGTTATATGTGGCCGATAGTTGTGATAATTCTATAAAAAAAGTAAATTTGGAGACTATGGATATAGAAAAAATTGTTTATGTGGAACAGCCACTGGCAATTGCTTTTATCGAAGATACTATGTTTATATCTACTGCAACTCAATTATTGAAACTTGAAGACAATGAGTTAAAAACTATATGTGGTAATTGTGCTAATACATTTAAACTTACAAAATACGATAATAAAATATATTTCATAAATGACGGATATATAAAATTTATTGACAAAGATTTGTTTATAAATGATGTGAGAAAAGTTGACAATAATAATGGTGATTTTTTACACGTGGATGAAACTGGTATTTTTATAGCCGATAGATTTAATAACAAAATTTTAAGACTTAAAAATGACAAATTGGAAACATATAGTGAAGGTAAAATATATAATTTTCCAACTGACATTATAGATTATAAAGACAAATTATTTATTACAAATGAAAATAATAGAGAAATTTTAATGCTTGATAAGACAAATAAAAAAGTTGAAAAAATAAACATTACATTTGATGAAAAATATAATTATTCAAAAAAAGAGGAATTTTTACATCTTGAAAATTTAGAAACTATACAATTAAAAAGCAATACTGAAACGAAAATTATAATAAATTTAGACAAAGATTATACATTGGAAAATTTTGCTCCACAATTTTTGCAAATTTTCGAGGAATTTAAAGAGCAAGGTGAAGCCCTTATAATCAAAGAATATAATAAAAATGAAATTGTGAAAAATAGAGAATTGCAACTTCCAATTTTTGAAAATAACAAAATTTATTACATTAAAGGTGAATTCATTTATAATAAAAAAGATAAACCATTTTTAATCAAAAGATACAATGTAAAAATTACAACCAATGACGAATATAACAATAATAATGTAGTGATTGATTTTTTGTATTAATTGTTAAATCTAAAATGAAATATATCTCCATCCTGTGCCACATATTCTTTGCCTTCAATTCGTAGTCGTCCAGCATTTTTACAGCCTTCTTCGCCATTATATTTTACGTAGTCATCATAACTAATTGTTTCTGCTTTGATAAATCCTTTTTCAAAATCAGTATGTATAACGCCGGCACATTGAGGAGCAATATCTCCTTTTTTAAAAGTCCATGCTCTTGTTTCGGTTTCACCGGCGGTAAAAAATGTTTGCAACCCTAAAAATTTATATGCTTCTTTGATTATTTTATCTAATCCTGTTTCTTTTAGTCCTAATGTATCCAAAAATTCCTGTTTTTCCTCTGCTGTTTCCAAAATTGCGATTTCACTTTCAATTTTTGCACTAATTATTGTGGCTTCACTGTTTTTAGTTTTTGCGTATTCAAACACTTTTTTTGTATATTCATTACCAATTAAAACATCTTCTTCATTCACATTACATACGAAAAATTCAGGCTTTGCCGTTAAAAGTTGTAACATTTTAAAACTTTTTTCATTTTCTTTGTCAGTTTTAAATGTTCTTGCGGGTTTTCCATCTTGTAAAATTGGTAAAATAGCCTTCACTAAAGATTCTTCCTTCGCATCTTTGATTTTTTTTGCCATTCTTTTTTCCAAATTTTCCAAATCAGATAGCACTAACTCAATTTCTATTAATTCCAAGTCTCTTATGGGGTCAATACTATTTTCCACATGTATTATATTACTATCATCAAAGCATCTAATTACGTTAACTATGCAATCTACTTCCCTGATGTGTGATAAAAATTGATTACCCAAACCTTCTCCTTTGCTTGCGCCTCGTACAAGGCCAGCAATATCGCAAAATTCAATTTGGGTTGGCACAATTTTGACTGATTTGGCAATTTTTGCCAAAACATTCAATCTTGCATCATTTACACCAACTATTCCCACATTAGGTTCAATTGTGCAAAAGGGATAGTTTGCCGCTTCTGCCTTTGCGGTTTGTGTAAGAGCATTAAATAGCGTTGATTTTCCCACATTTGGCAAACCAACTATTCCACAGGTTAAAGACATAACATTTCCTCACTTTTTTTTATTGCGAGCTTATTTTTTTTATATAGGCTTCTTTTAATTACAATACATGTCATTAAATTATTAAAAATAAAAGTAATAAAAGCAAAATATTATTTTATTAACTTTAATTCCTTTAACACTTCTTCAATTTTCTTTTTTGTATCCTCATCAGATTCTGTCAATGGCAATCTAACACTCCCATCGCCATACCCCAATAAAGAGCAAGCATATTTTACCGGAATTGGATTTGATTCCACAAACATAACTTTGTGTAGTTTAATCAGTTTATCCTGAATTTTAACCGCTTTTTCATATTCACCTTTAAAAGTGGCTTCCTGCAAATCAGCACATAATTTAGGTGCCACATTTGATGATACGGAAATAACACCTCTTCCACCCATAGCATTAAAACCTACAGCAGTGGCATCTTCACCTGATAATAAAGTAAATCCATTTTTTACTTTAATTTTTGCGGTTGCAACTCTTGATAAATCACCTGTTGCATCCTTTAAGGCTACAATGTTTGGCAATTGGCTCAGCCTTGCAATGGTTTCATCACTCATATCCCGTGAAGTTCTTCCTGGCACATTATACAAAACAACGGGAATTTTAGATTTCTCGGCAATCGTTTTGTAATGCAAATACATACCATCTTGCATAGGTTTATTGTAGGGTGGCACAGCAACTAAAATCCCATCTGCACCAAGTTTTTTGTTTCTTTTTGCCAAATCTATCGATGTATCCGTGTTACTACTGCTGGCTCCAGCAATTACCTTAACTTTATTTTTACAAACGCTAACAGCAGTTGCTATTATCTCGCTTTGTTCCACATCACTTAATGTGGATGCTTCCCCAGTAGTTCCGCAAACTATTATATTTTTGACCCCATTTTTAATTTGATAATTTAACAATTTCTCAAAAGCAATTAAATCCAACTTTTGTTTTTTAAAAGGAGTAATTATAGCAGTTCCCAAACCTTCAAACATAAAATAACCTAATTATTATAATGTGTGAAAATATAATAGCAGCAATATAAAAGTCAATTTATTTTTTTTCAATGGAGAACATTTTTTGCCTGTAAGAATTTATAAAATTTATGGTCGAAAAATTGACGATAAGTTGTAATTTTTGATATCTGTAGTCTTTTAATAAAAAAATTCATAAAATAATAGTTGTTACTAAATGTATTATAACATAGTTTAAAAATCCTGGAAGTACATAAAGTAAAATATTTTTTTTATTCAATCAAAAACAGAATAATTAAGATAATAAAAATCAAAGAGATGAATGACATTTGAAAAAAAGCGGAAAACAAAAACATGCAAATTATAAAAAATAATATTGACTTTATGTATTTACAATTGATAATGTCATCAAAAGAATATATTTTATTATTATGAAAAAACTATTATTATTTTTTGCTATACTTATTTTACCATTTAATCTTTTTGCTGCCGTGGGATGTGATTTAAAGGATCCAGATAGGGATGTAAAAAGATTTTTTCCTCTTTCGACTGGTTACAAAACAAATTATTATTCTATAAAAAATCTTGGTGGTGAAAATTTGTTAAAGGAAGTTGAAACGGAACTTGGTGACAAATTCACAGGATTGTATGAAACCATTGATGTGCCTTACACGATATATAGCGTTTATAAGGATAAAGCCATAATTGGTTATATACATGGCATTAATCAAAAGGGTAAATATGGTGGTATACAAGTATTTTTAGTATACAATTCCAAAGGTGCAATACAAAATTTTTACTATCAAAAACTTACTTCAAGGAGTGCAGAAAAATTAAAGGGTTTCGAATTTGCAAATAAATTTACAAATTTAACATATAAAGACTTTAAAAATTATGACCCAGTTACTCATCAAAATACAAAAATAACAAATCCAGATGGTGAGGAAACTAATATTGATTTTTATGCCACATTACGAGCTGTAAAGAAAAATCTAATTTTGATGAAAAAATTCATTTTTAAATAATAAATTTACCTCATCCAATCAATGGTTGGATGAGGTTAAATCTTTTATTTATTCAATTCCACCCTCATATATACCAATTCCCTCCTTTTTTGCCAACTCTTTTGCCTTTGCGATGTCTTTAAACTTCATAATCATTACGGCATTGCCTTTTACTTTTTCTAAAATAGAATACATGTATTCAATATTTAAATCAGATTTATTAAAACAACCTATAACTTTACTTAATCCACCTATAACATCAGGAACTTCAATTGCTAAAACTTCCGTTTCTTTGCAGGCATAATTTCCCGCTCTTAATGCTATAATTGCCGTATCAACTTTATCAACTATTAACCTTGCCACACCAAATTCCTTAGTTTCTGCAATATTTATAGTTCTTAAATTTATATTATTTTTTGCCAATAACTCCACTAATTTATATAAAGTGTTTGGCTCATTTTCTAAAAATACAGATAATTGTTTCATATAATCTCCTTAAATTTTTCTTTTATCAATAACCCTAACCGCTTTTCCTTCACTTCTAACAATAGAATTAGGATTTACCAATTTGATTTCAGGTTTAATACTTAATACAGCGACCATTTCCTCAGTTAATTTCTTTTCAAGTGCAGTTAAATCGCTTATTTGATCAGAAAATTGTTTTTCATTTAATTCCACCAATATTTCAAGTGTATCAAGGTAATTTAACCCTCTATCAACAATAATTTGATAATTAGGAGTTACTCCTCCAACATTTAATAATACATGTTCTACCTGTGATGGGAATACATTGATTCCTTTTACAATTAACATGTCATCACTTCTACCTTTAACTTTACTAATTCTTGGGCTCGTTCTTCCACATTTGCATTTTTCATAATTTATGGTTACAATATCCCTAGTTCTGTATCTAATCAATGGTTGTGCCGTCTTGGTTAATGTAGTAATTACCAATTCTCCTTGCGATCCTTCTGGCAAAACTTCTCCAGTATCTGGATTTACTACCTCTGGATAAAACACATCAGACCATAAATGTAGACCATTTTTTTCAGGACACTCCATGGCTATGGATGGTCCTAATATTTCACTTAATCCGTAAATATCAAGCGCTAACATGCCACTTCGTTTTTCTATTTCTTTTCGCATATTTTCGCTCCAAGGTTCAGCACCAAAAATACCATATTTCCATGAAAAATCTTCCCTTTTAATACCAGATCTTTCTGCCTCTTCTATCAAATATAATGCAAAAGATGGGGTGCATGCAAGCACTTTTGGGCTTAAAGTTTTCATTAAATGAATTTGTTTTTTTGTGTTACCGGTTGAAGCAGGTAAAATTGGGGCTTCTAATTTCATTGCTCCATAATGAACTCCAAAACCACCAGTGAAAAGTCCGTAGCCATAACTAACTTGCACTAAATCGCCTTTTTTAACACCTGACATTGCCATGCTTCGTGCCATACATTCGCCCCACAAGTCTATGTCATCCTTTGAGTAGCCTACCAAAGTTGGATTACCAGTTGTTCCCGATGAAACATGTATTTCAGCTAAATCTTCCTTTTTACAGGAAAGCATTCCCCATGGATAAGTATCCCGTAGGTCAGTTTTAACCGTAAAAGGTAAATTTGTTATATCTTTTACATTTTTAATATCATTAGCATTTATATTTTTCAACTTTTCTTTGTAGAAAATAGAATTATTTTTTACATAACTCACCATTTTTTTTAACCTTTCAAGTTGCAAAGCATCCAATTCACTCTTGCTTAAAGTTTCCATTTTTTCATTATACATATATTTAAACTCTTAAAAAATTATTATTATTTAGATGTATTTTATACATCTAAGACCAATTAAAGATAGTTTTATTTATTCCCTTTCGGGAAAAAAAAGAAAAAAGAAGATTCATTAGTGGTGTTTTTTACACTACTTATGGCATCTGGAATATTTAAAATATTAATCACATTAGTAGTATAGCATAAAAATAATAAATGTCAAATTAATTTGTACTTCAATTTTAATGTTTTTTTGGTTATTTTAATTTCTTTATTCATTCTTCTTTTAACAACTCATATTTTGCAAAGGGTGGTATGGCCAAATGATTGCTTTCGCTATATTTGAAGCAACCAACCAATAACAACAACAATAATAACACATATATCTTCATTTAAACATCTCCTGTAACTTTAAATACATTTTATTTATCTATTCATTCACCGCTAAATCATCTTTCACAATATTTTGATGATAGGATAAAAATGGAGTTTTTAAACCTTTACATAATTTGCAAAAAGTTTTTGTATTCATATCCATAATTATTGGCAACAACTTATTGCCATCATATATACCTTCATCCACCATCTCTTTTAATTTTATGGCAAATTTTTTACCATTGCACTTTCCACAGGCTTCTTCAGCATAAAAATTAATCAATCTTTTCAAAAAGGTCTCATAACTTCTTTTGGATTTATCAAAAATTTCAATACTTCCTGCACCAATCATTTTTATAAGATCTAATTGGCTACTATCATGCACCACACCACTTGCACCACCACCAATTTGCACAAAATAATCAAAATTTGGCTCAATCTTTGCCTCTTTCAAAATTGTCGCAATAGAGGCATCAATTTTTGTTCGGTGGATAAATTTTTGTCTAATTCCATCACCCCAAATTCCATAAAACCTACAATCATCATAATCGTCATCTAAAACCCTACACACATCATAAAAACTTTCCACATTATTCATCATTGTTGGTTTGTCAAATAAACCTTTTTCAACCGTTCTATGTATTCTTGGTTTTGGTTGGCATATACCATTTTCAATATTGTTTAAAAGAGCACTTGCTTCGCCACCAACATAACAAGGTTTTTCAATACTTATATGGAATTTAATGCCACTCCATTTGTAGTCATTTATATATCTGTAAAGTTGTGTTCGTAATTCTTCATAATACTCCTCATTTATGTGTATATAAACAGCAACGGGACAATTTAAAAACTCGATGGCGTATCTTACACCACCAAAAACTTTATCCATGTAATTTCGCCAAATATACAAATCTTTGAAAAGCCCCAATTCGCCTTCAGATGAATTTATGATTATGTATTTTATATCTCCTTGAGCATTTTTTACACCATTCCATTTATCTGCAATTGGAAAAGCCGCACCACCTTTACCTAAAAGATTTGCATTCCTTAATTTTTCTATTACAACATTTTTATCCATAGCAATATTTGTTTTTACATGTTGTAAGTGTTGCAAATAATGTTCTTAATGTCAAATTTATTATTTATTTGATTTATTAAAAATAACTTATAATCTATAACTATATTCTATAACCCTCATTATTGAATTATTAATAAATTTTTGTATAAAAATGGCAGTTAAAATTAGATTAGCAAGATTTGGAAGGAATAAAATTCCTTTCTATCACATTGTTGCGACAGATTCTAGAAATAGAAGAGATAGCAAATTTTTGGAAAAATTAGGAACGTTTAATCCTTTGTTGGATGATTCTAACAAAGAAAAGTTAAGACTTAATGTTGCAAGGGCGGAATACTGGATAGGTGTTGGTGCAGAACCAACAGAAAGAGCCGCTTTACTCTTGATAAAATCGAATGTTAAAGGTGCAGAAAAATTCAAACCTACATTTACACCAAGAGAAAAGGGAACTGGTCTTAAAAAGAAAGGATTAGAAGCCGCAAAATTGGCTGCAGCAAAGGTGGCAGAAACTGCAACAGCAGCAGCACAACCAGTGACAACAGAAGCGGAAACAATTCCTGCACAATAAATATTATGAATAATATTAAAAAAATTATTACAGAAAAAGCATCTAATAATATAGATATGGAGGTGTCCTCTTTTTTTAAAAGAGACATCTCTACTTTTTTAAAAAATCTTAAATCAATACACGATGAAAACAATATTTCCTACTATAATAAAATTGATATGTTAACAAATTTGTCAAAATTTTTTGGATTTTTGGTAAAAGATGTTGATTTTACTTTGATAGGTGATTTAGTTGTGTTAAAAAATATAGGAAATGCTACTTATTTAACAAAAATTGCCCCCGAAATCAATGATATACTTTTGTTGGAATATGCAAAAACAAATAATATGTCACAAAAAATTATTGATATATTGCAAAATTTATCCAATACCAATATTGGAAAAGTAATACTTTTGGCTGAAAATTTATTGCAATTAACGATAAATGCTTTGAATTCTACTGATTATGTTAAAAAAACTGATGATGTTTTAAATGCGATTATTGAACTTGATATCAATATTTCATTGATTGCAATGATACATAAATCCATAAGTTTATTCAAAAAGCAAAAAAATATTAAAAAAATCGAAGAGCAAATAAGAAATGTTTTTATGGAAGAATATGTAAGTTTGTATGGTAAAAATGGCCTAACAAATGATAAAAAAATATCTTTAAATGTTGTGTATAAAAAATCCTTATTAATAAAAAAATTTCCAAATGAATATAAAGTAATGCAGGATTTTTATAAAAAAATCGATGGAGCGAAACCATCTAAAAAAGCAAAAAAAGACAACATTGAAGGGTTAAAAAAACAGATAAAAGAAACTTCGATTTTATTGAAAAATAACAAAAATAACAATGAAAGTATAATAGAAATAATTGTTAATTTTATAAATAAATATTCTTTTAATGATTTGAATAGAAAGCAAATTATTATATTATTAAAGGTAAAAAAAAAGTTTCAAAAGTATAGCGGTATTTAATAAAATTTAAATTGTTGTTTGTTTTTTCTTTTTTTCGAATTCTTTTCTGTTTATGGCATCGCTATTCGCATTGTTATTTATTGCCATTCTTGACAAAGCATGCGATACAAGTAATGTAATTAATGTGTTTAAAATGATTAACATCAATATTTGTATAAAAATCATAGTTTCATAATGTTTTATTCCAATCCCTAATATTAAAAAATTAGCACCATAAATATTTGATACTTTTATAATATGTGTTTTTATAAAATAATCACCACTTCTTAAAAATCCTATAAAAGTTGAAAAAAGCACAAAGACACCAAATCCAAAAAAGAAATAGGAAATCATATTTAAAATGCTGATATTTTCTATATTGTTCATTTATCCTCCGCTTCAAAAGGTCTATAGGTCGTGTCGATAAAAAAAAGAATTATAATCATATTTATAAGTAATAAAATAAAAATAATCGTATTCATATAAGAAAATTTATTGCTATATAAAAAATAAATCAAGGTGGCAAAAATAGTGTTGTTTATGATATAATATAAAGAAATTATTTTTACAAAATAGTGTTTGATAAAGAAAAACCTTACTAAAGATGGAAAAATTACTAATGCCAATAAACCAAAACTAATAAAAAATAAATCCATAACCAAATGATATGTGTTTTATTTTAAAAGTCAAAGTTTATGTAATGCTTGATTTTTTATAATTTTGTTTAATGATTTCATAAGTTTGTTTAATAATTGTTGTTTTTTTATATATTCCTGCTATTTTTATATTAATGAAAATATTGTTAATTTTATTTCTATCTTTTTCGTCGTTGCTTGCCAAAAGTAATGACAAGGTTTCGATAGAGGCAAAGCGATTGCAAAAAAACGACGACAGTATTATTGCCATCGGTGATGTAGATATTAAAAAGGAAAATTACATCATAAAAGCCGATAAAGTTATTTATGATACAAAAAATAAAGAAATAAAAACAAATAATGATATAAAAATGTATAGTTCCAACCCAGAGCAAGTATTTTTTGCCGCTTCTGGCAATATAAAAGAAGATTTTTCTCGAGCGGAATTTAAAGATGGAATTTTTGTTTTAAAGAATGGTTCTATCTTAAGAGCACCAATTATGCAACGAGAAAATAACTTATACAAAATGGCAGATGGTGGAAATTTTTCGATATGCCCCACTGATATTTTTAATAAAGATTTAAAATATGATGATGTAAAAGATAAAAGCATAAAAGATTTTAATATTTCTGGTTCTAAAATTGAATTGAACAAAGACACTAATATAATGGAGGTATGGAATGGTATTATTTGGTTCTATGGAGTGCCAATTTTTTATTCTCCATACATTTATGGCGATATTTCAAACAAAACAAATCAAACGGGGTTTGACACACCTGGTATCGAAAAACATAGCAATTATGGGTGGGGAATTTTTTTGCCATATAAAATTTTAACACCAGATTACAAAATAAAAATTACACCTAAATTTTGGAGTTACAAAACTAAAACACAATTTCACGAACATAATTATTTGTTAAATCTTAAATTTTCTAACTCTAACATAAATATCAACGCAGACTTAACAAATGATAATGGTCGTTCTAGGGAGTTTAAGGTTGAAGAAGAAGGTAAAACGGAAGAAAAATCTGGTTTATATAAGCGGTATAGAGGTCTATTTGAGAGTGATGGAGAATTCAATATAAACAATAACTGGAAATTTAGTTATTATGGTGAAATTATTAGTGATAGATACTATATGCGAGATTATTATGGTAGTCAAGTGGATTACACGGTGTCCAATGCGACTCTTGAAAATGCTGACAATGATAATTACAATAATTTTACATATTTTAGATTGAATAATATTTTTTACCAAGAAATGAATAAAAGTTTAGATACACCAATTTACATGCCAATAATGGACTTTAATGTTGAAAATGAATACTTGCAATTGTCCGTAAATAGTATGACCATGGATAGTGAATATAATAGGGTGAGTTTTGTGCCAAAGGCAAGATATATATTAGAAACTCCATTGGGTATTATGAATACTAATGCTACTTTTACGGCAAATATGTATGAAGAGGGACAAAATTCTATGTCTCAATTTAATTTTGAATGGAGCAAAAATTTTATTGTGGGAGAATTTTTAATAAAACCAATCGTGAAATATTCTCATAGTAAATCTACGGAAAATAGAGTAAAAGTAAACAAAGATTCCAATCCATATAGTTTGAGTTTTATTAATATTTTTAGTGACAATCGCTTGATTGGTTATGATAGGGCGGAATATGGTTCAAGAGTTATTTATGGCCTTGAAGGTATTATTTATAATGATTTAACATTTGGAATAGCCCAAAGTAAAAGCCCTGATATGTATGAGCAATTAAAAAAATATAAATTAGAATTATTGGGTTTCAATGACAATGAATATAGTGATTATGTGGGTTATATAGGATATATGTTCAATCAAAACATTGATTTATATTACAAATTCATTGCGGATAAAGATACATTGGAACAGATAAAGAAAGAATTAACATTAAGTGCAGGATATGGAATTATAAAAACAAATACATCATATCTGATGGAATACAAAGAAAAAATAAAACGAGAACAATTGACAATGACTGGAAGTTTGAAACTTACAAAAACATTTACATTGAGTGGTTCGTTCACAAGAGATATGCCGACAAATCAAGTTATATCAAGTCAAGCAATATTAATGTATGATAACGATTGCTATTTGTGGACTTTAACATATAAAAATGAAAATCCTACAAATGGTTTGCAGAGAAACGAAAGTATAGGATTTTATGCTACAATAAAGATGTTTTAAATCTTACTTCCATGTTTTTTTCTTTCCAATTCAGTTAAATATTTTTTTCTCAATCGTAAATTTTTTGGTGTCACTTCTACTTGTTCATCATCATTTATATAGGTAATCATTTGTTCTAATGTCATTTTAACTGGTGGAGTTAAGTTTATATGTTCGTCGGCACTATGTGTTCTAAAATTTGTAAGTTGTTTTGCTTTTTGTGCATTTACAATCAAATCGCCTTCTTTTGAACTTTCACCAATTATCATGCCTTCATAACAAGCCTCTTTACCGCCTACAAACAAAGTTCCTCTCTCTTGAATCCCATATAAAGCATAAGGTTCTGTTTCACCTTGATCCATACAAATTAAAGCACCTTTCTTTAATCTTGTAATTTCACCTTTATACGCTTGATAAGAGTCAAAGAGTCTATTCATAATACCAGTTCCTCTTGTATCGGTCATGAATTCACTTTGGTAACCAATAAGTCCTCTTGATGGAGTTATGAATACAAGTCTTGTTTTTCCTGCACCAGATGGCTTCATTTCTTTCAATTCACCCTTTCTTTGACTTACTTTTTCTACTACAGTTCCACTATATTCATCATCCACATCAATTACAACCTCTTCAAATGGTTCCAATCTTTTACCTTCTTCTTCTTTAAAGATAACTCTTGGTCGTCCAACCGTCAATTCAAAACCCTCTCGTCTCATGGTTTCGATTAATACACCCAATTGCAATTCACCTCTTCCACTAACTGTGAAAGTATCAGTGTTATCGGTATCTTCAACTTTAATGGCTACATTTGTTTCAGCCTCCGCATAAAGTCTATCCTTAATCAATCTTGATGTAACCTTATCTCCTTCCCTACCAGCCAAAGGGGATGTATTAATACCAATTGTAATTGACATTGTTGGTGGATCAATAGGAGTAGATTGTATAGCCACTTCATTATTTAAATCGCAAATTGTATCACTCACAGTTGTCTTTGGTAAACCTGCAATTGACACGATATCACCAGATTCTGCCTCCTCTAAATCGACTTTTTTAACACCTCTAAATGCTTGTATTTTTGCAATTTTACCCCTTTCTACAACTTCACCTCTTAAATTCAAAGATTTAACTTGCATATTTATTTTTACTTTTCCACTATAAATTTTACCAGTCAAAATTCTACCCAAAAAAGCATTTGAAGATAATGTTGTGGCAAGCATTTTAAATTCACCTTCTTCAACTTTTGGAGTTGGCACATGTTGA